>DEPT01000028.1 GCA_002358905.1 Akkermansiaceae bacterium UBA3385 | reverse complement strand
AACGCTTTTTGGACAGCTATGCTTCGTGTGATTTTATGGAGGTGTCTCAGCTTGACTTGCAAAGATGCAAAGAGTAGAATGATAGGACTGTTTAATGGCTATCTGGTATGAAACTGCATTTGCCCCTTTCTCTCCGTTCTTCTCTTCTGGCTTTGTTCGCAGCGGTTGTGGCTTGTCACACAGTACAGGCTGCATCGATGCATTCTGCCGTTACTCTGGTAACATACACGGATTTCGGGCAGAACTGCGGTCGATACATAGCCGGGGATGGTGGTAATGCTCTGTTGCATTATATTCGCCAGCAGGAGGGAGGGATTGCCATTACCTATACCAACGGCAATGCTGATTATGTGATATCTAACGCGCAGGGAATGATTGATTTCTCTGCTGGCTATAACCGCTCCCTTGCCACGGCAATCTCTCCGACGATTACGGTGACCGTGGGCCACAACGGGGAACAGTCTTCCAATTTCACGGCAGATGTGTACGGCATAGGCGGGTCTCATTGTATTAACTACAAGAGCGTTTCCATCGGCGGGTCCAGCGTTTTCAGCAATGCCTACAATGACGGTCGCTATGTGGATTACCGCATTTCCCGCCAGAGCAAGATATTTACGGATATTACCCCCGTAGAGGCATGCAGCAGCACCCAGGAAGCGCGTGAGCTGGTACAGGGCACGAACATGTTCTACCATAGTGGGGCCGGGTATCATCAGTACCCCGGCCTCAACCTGCCGTATCAGGCTTATGTGTATGAGACGGGCGGTATCATTGACCCCCTGTCCCTGAATGATACCAGTGCCGGCGGTCTTCGGGTCGGTACGACGTTCAATGGGGTGAATGCGACCAATCCCTTGCCGTATGCGGCGCTGGCGGGAGATTCCGGCAGCCCGGTGTATGTTTACGATGCCGAGGAGGGCGTATACAAGTTCTGGGGCTGCACCGCCTTGTCCGATGGCACCAATTGCACCTACCTGAGCTACACCAACAAGTATCAGGAAGCGCTGAACGCATTTAACAAGAGTGTCGATATGTCATCCGTTTCTGCAGTGGATGGTAAGAATACCGTCTATCTGAATGCTGTGGATGAGGTGACTGGCACCCAGAGCGACGGCTCCAACAGCACCACCCTCTATGCCGGTAAAATCAAGGATGCCGAGGGCAATGTGCTGACCTCGCACATCGGTCTGAAGAACGGCCTGAGCACCTGGGGTGATTTGTCCGGGGTGAAGGATAACCAGAACTGGTATAACTACGGCAACGGTTATGTGGCGCAGAACAACGCGGATTTGTATTTTACAGAGAATCTGCTGTTCAGCTCCTCAGCGGCGCAGAATGCCGTGGTGCTGAATGCCACGGTGGACCTGGGCGTAGGCTATGCTGAATTCAGCGCCGCCGGGGATGCGCCTGTGAGCTACACGGTTTCCTCTGCTTCCGGTGGCAATTTCATGCTGAACTCCGCCGGTTATCTGGTGAATGAGAATGTTTCCCTGCATCTTCAGCTCACAAGCTCAGATACGCACATGTACGAATGGCGCAAGATTGGCGCTGGCGACATGTATATCGAAGGCAGCGGTGATAACAATATTCTGCTGAATCTGGGTGGCAGCGGCACTACTTACCTGAAGCGCACCGGTGGCGGCTATGCTGCTTACAATGTGCTGGTGAACAATGGTGCCCGGGTGGTGATTGATGATATCGGCCAGATTGAGCGCGATTTCACTTTTGGTAACAAGGGCGGCGTTCTGGATATGAATGGTCAGAACATGGATTGGTACACAACCTGCACCAGTGAAACTATTGCAGGTGACGGCTTCACTATCAATGCCCTGACAGAGGATGCCGTTATTGCCAATAACAAGGGAAATTCAACGCTGGTCTACCGACAGGGCGGCGAAACGTCTTTCCTTGGCTCTTTCCGGGATTCTGCTGATTCCTCTCTGAAAATTCAGTATGCCGGCGGTGGAACCTGGGTGCTCAACAGCGTGCATACTCACTTGCAGAATGATAATAGCGGTCTGCAGGTGGATAATGGCAAGGTGGTGCTGCGCGGCACGAATACCATTCACGCCGCAGGCTCAGCCAATGGCGTGAACGCCAACCGCTACACCAATGCCAACGACTGGCACTATGCCGATGCAGCCATGGATGTGACCGTGAAGAACGGTGCCACCTTTGAGCTGGGCGACCATGCCCGACTCACGGGTGACGTAACCGTGGAGAGCGGCGGCACCTATGTGATGCGCGAGGGCGTGACGCATGCTCAGGAATACGTGGAAGGCGGCCAGCGTCTGGAGGATGTTTCCAAGTATGCTGCCTTTTACGGGCACAAGGGTGATACGGTGCTCAACGGTGGTACGCTCAAGGTGGAATACAGCTCTGGCGTGACGGCGCACAACACCTATGCCGGCAATATCTCCGGCTCGGGTAACATGAGTGTGGACCTCAAGGATTCGGCTGCTGTCTTCACCGTGTCCGGGGATAATTCCTTTACCGGAACCAAGACTCTGGTAAGTGGTGGCCTGATTGCGGATTCTGCTACCGCTCTGGGTGATACCAGCACGAACAAGTGGGTGATACAGGATGATGCCTGGATAGCTTCGCACAAGGAAACCGGAGCCCAGCTGCTGGAGCATATCGATACCAGCTCCACGGGCACGCTGGTGCTTTCCTCCGATTCAGAGCAGCTGGATATGGACGGTTATAATGGCTTGTTTATAGGCGCTGAGGCTGGTAAGACGGTGCAGTACGGCACGCTTGGCTCAAGCCAGACCCTGAATGCCGTGGATGGCGCATGGCGACTGGGCGGTGGCGGCGGCACTTTGGTGGTTAACTATGTGCTGAGCGGTGATTATGACCTGCTGCTGGGTGCCACGGAGAACTCAACAGGTGTGGTGCATCTGACGAATCAGGGCAATTCCTTCACTGGTAACATCGTTTTCAGTGGTGAGGGGGTGCTGCTGACCTATGAAGATGGTGCGTTGGGCTCGGCAATAGTGGATTTGAGCTATGGCAATGCCAGTGATTTATTTTCCGCGAGTGATGTGCTGAGGATGTCCTCAGGCTCGGACGGTATGGTGCTGGTGGATAATCTCAGCGACCATGCCATAGACCTGCGCAATCATTCGTTGCTTACGGTGGGTGTTGCGGCAGATAAGACCTGGAGCGGCGAATTCTGGCTGGCTGAGAATCAGGCATATCGATTCGGTACTCTTGAGGGAGCTACGCTTACGGTGACTTCCCCTCTGGAAGCAGGGCATGATTTAATTGTGGATGCACAGGGGAGTAGCGGTGGCAAGGTGGTGCTGGATACCACCGGGGTTACCGGACAGGTCTCCGTCATGGGCAGAAAGGATGGCACAGGTGGTGATATCTCCTTGGTTATCGCTCAGGACGGTGCATTGTCTGCAGCCAGTGGAGTGAGTGTGCAGAATGGCGGTATCCTGGAACTGGGAGACTCGTCGCATGTGCTGCATAATGTAGAGGTTCAGTCTGGTGGAGAGATTAAGGCTACCAGTGCCAGTGATTTGATTTTCAATATAACAGAGGATTCCACTGTTGCCGGGCGCGTGCAGCTGGGGACTGTGGAAAAGACCGGTGCTGCGGATCTGGCTCTCAGCGCGGATGCCGGGAGCAGCTGGTCATTGCTCACCATCAGTGAAGGTTCCGTTACTGTGGGGTCCGGCTCTCTTGGGAGCAATATCGCACTGGCCGGCGGTGTGCTGGCTGCTGGTTCAGGCGCCGCTGTCAATTATAGTGGAACCATTTCTATTGCCGAGGGTGCAACGGAATGTATCCGCGGCGGTGCGTGGAAGCTCACCGGTGCTGAGAACATCGTTAACAACGGTACGCTGAACCTGCAGAATTCCAAGCTGTATTTCAACAGCACATCTGCCCAGACGTTAAGAGGCACGTTGAATGCAGTGGGCTCATCGGAACTGCACAGCATCGAGTCCAATGGTGCGGATTACATGCAGAAGCAGCTGGAGCATATCCACGTGGCTTCCGGTAATGAGCTCAAGATTGTTGACCATACCTGGAATACGATATGGCATATTGATAAGCTTACTGGTGATGGTACCTTCAAGTGGAATCCGCAGAATACGCACTATTACAGCTCCAGCGTCGTTATCGATGGCGATGGAGGCTTCAGTGGTACTCTCGATTTCTATCGTCAGCATGACCCCGGATACGCTGACACTGCAGATACATATAGTAAAAATTTCCAGGCCTATCTGCAGATTGACAGCGAGGAAGCGATAAGTGGCGCCACGGTCAATCTTGTGGGTACATGGGCCTTATATGCAAATCGAGATGCCTATGCCACGCTTGCTTTGAATGATGAGCGAATCAAGATTGGCGGGCTTAAAGCTACGGATTCGCCTGTCTTTGCTCATGTGATGGCCGGTGCCGCTCCCAGTGGTGTGTCCAGGTCGGCGCCTGATTCCACTCGCAGCACTACGCTGGAGATTACCGGCAGCGGTAATTATGAATACAAAGGCACCATTGGCACTGAGGGCGATAAGACCAGTTCCTACGGCGTGAGCATCGAGATGACCGGCACGGGCACCCAGCTTTTCAATGGTTCTACCGTGGTGGTGAATGATGTGGCTGCTTTGAATGGTACGCTGAATTTCAATTCCTCGGGCTTGTATATCAAGGGTGATGTGACGGTGGCGCAGGGTGCCACCCTGAAACTGAATGATAGTTTTACCCTGAGCTCCGGGCACACGCTGAATGTGGTGGCTGGCGCGAATGGCGGCGCCGCTGTGTTGAATAGCGGGCTGGTGTTCGATGGCGGTACGCTGCATTTCGACGTGTTGAGCTCCAGCCAGGCTGCGCTGACGGTGAATGGCTCTATATCTGCCTCCGATGCAGGCGGCATGAACCTCACTTTTGCTGATACGGATGCCCTGCAGCTTGGGGTGAAATACCTGCTGGCCTCGGGCGACTGGTCTGCCATGCAGGACCGGATTTCTCTGTTCACCCCCGAGTTATACAAGCAGATGACCCTGGAGACCGGAAACTCTGGCCTGAGTATTCAGCTGGATATGAAGGAAGGATTTGCCTACTGGGGTGGGGATAACTCAGAATTGCAGGCGGGGAAGAAGCTGGTGTTCGTTGGTGGAGAGGGTAATTCCAACCGAATCGAGATTACCGGCGGGGCTCAGGCAGATACTGCCGTGTTCGATAATGAGGCTGATTTCACCATTTCGGCCACGGATGGCAGCGCGCTGGCATTCGGTACCATGGGCAAGTATGATACTGGTGCGCTGGTGGTGAATACCAATGTGACAGCTGATACTCTGCTGGTAGAGGATACATCTGCGCTGAAGGGCACGGGTAAACTGGCGGTAGGTGAAATCAGCGGTACCGGCACGCTTCAGGTGGCTGGTGGAGCACACCTGCAGGTGGAATCCGGAGAGGGTGCCACGCTGCAGCTGCTCGATGCTTCTAAGCTGACCACGACCGGTACGGAGCTTGGGTGCAATCTGGTACTGGGTGAAGATGCCGCAGCCAACCGAGTGACTCTGGATATTCAGGGTGGCTCCCTCAGCCTGAATGGGGAGGTGTGCGTTCAGGGCGATACCACCATGGCCGTGCAGGGCAGTGGCGTGTTGAATTACAACTCCGGCATGAATGACCTGGCAGAGCTGCAGCTCTCCGAAACCACGGGGCTCAATGTGGCAACCACGCTCACCACGAAGGTGGCGCAGAATGGCGCCACCGTTACAGTGCAGGATGGCGGTGTGTGGCAGGTGGCTGCTGACCGCAGCACCCTGGATGGTAAGGTTGTGGTGAATGCCGGTGGCGTTCTGCGGGGCGAGGATATCATTAAGTCCGGTAAGGATCTGGAATTGTACGGCTCGCTGGATTACAATAGCTTCGTTGTGCAGGACGGCGCCACTCTGAACCTGCGCGAAGGTGGCAGACTGGATGCTGATAATGCCGTGACCATTGAAGGAACCGGCATTATGCGATTGAACGGGCAGACGCTGCAGGATAAGGTCGAGCTGCAGAATGGCGGCACAATGTATGGTAATGGTGGAACCATCGGAGGCGGGGCAGAAGTAATAGCTACCAGCGGCACCGGTACCCTCAGCGCTGGTGATGGCACCCTCACGGTCAACGGGCTCATTGGTGCTGCTGCGGGAGCCACACTGCGACTGGAGGGCAACCGGGTGGATATATATGCCGCCAATATCAATACCGGAGGCGGTGTGCTTGAGCTCGCCGGAAATACATATCTTGGCTACAAGACTGCCTATGCTACTCAGAATATAGGCGGCACCTTAAGTGTGGTGACCAATAGCACGCTCCATACAGAGCAGGGTGATCCCTCCCGATATCAGAATATCACTCACAACATCAATCATCTCCATATCAGCGATGGTAAAAAACTGACCATTACCGATAGTTCCAGTGATTGGAACCACATTTATAACATAGCATCGTTGACCGGTCGTGGTGAAATCGAATGGAAGGGTGTGAACCGCTGGTTTGATAACACTCCCAGCGGTCCGAGCCGTCTGGTGCTGAGTAGCGACAATTCCTTCGAGGGTACTCTGTTGGTCAATCAGTTGGATAATCATGGTTCTATGCAGCATGTGAGCCTGGCTCATGACTATGCCGCTAAGAACATGGTCATCAACATGTGGGGTGACAGCAACAGCCGACCGGGGCTGGCCATCAGTACTCAGAATGCACATGTGGCAGGCATTGGCGGTACCACCGATACATTTGTGTACGCTGGCGGGATTAAGTCGTACGGCAATGGTTCCAATCCTGTTTCGTCTGCGTTGAATACCCTTACCATCAATACCGCAGGGAAGGACCATACCTACAATGGTACGATACTGGGTGATGCTTCCAATGGCCTGAACATTGTGAAGGAAGGCGCCGGCAAGCAGACCTTTACCAATAGCGCGAATGTGGTGCATGATGTGTCGGCTCTGCAGGGTAGTCTGGAATTCACCGCGGCTTCTACGGTGCATGGCGATATCAGCATTGCGCAGGGGGCGGAACTGACTCTGGGCTCGGAATATTCCCTGAATGCCGGGCAGACTCTCAACGTGCTGGCTGGGGCGGATGGTATGCCTGCTGTGCTGAATAGCAACCTGGTTTTGAATGGCGGTAGCCTGAAGTTTGGTGCTTACAATACCTCCGCCCCCGTGCTGAGTACCCAGGGGGTGAGTCTGGGTGGAGATTCCTCGACACTGAATGTGTTGTTTGGAAACACCAGCTCCATTACGGCAGGTTCCAACTACCTGTTGGCTGGTGGCGATTGGAGCGCACTGGATGGTAAGCTGGTATATGATGCCGGCGATTATCTGACGGCTACGCTCAGCGCAACGAGTAACGGGCTGCAGGCTTCTTTTGCG
Source organism: Akkermansiaceae bacterium UBA3385 (assembly GCA_002358905.1). Taxonomy (GTDB): domain Bacteria; phylum Verrucomicrobiota; class Verrucomicrobiia; order Verrucomicrobiales; family Akkermansiaceae; genus Akkermansia. The sequence continues at coordinate 14,879 of DEPT01000028.1, read as the reverse complement.
CTGGCAGATGGATATACGGTGTGGACAGGCGATGAAAGCGTGTTGCAGCCGGATGCCAAGGTGGTATTCGGCTGTGCGGGTGGCTCCAATGAAGTGGCCTTGTCCGGCGCTGCCAGCATCAATACCGCATATTTTGATAATCTGAGCGATGTGACGGTAAGCTCTGCAAATGGTGCTGTTCTGACGGCATCCCGTATCGAGAAGCATGGTGCGGGGACTCTGATTATCAATAATACGGTGAATGCTGATATGCTGCGTGTGGCCGAGAGCAGCCAGCTGGCGGGCTCCGGGCGCGTGGCGGTTGATAGCATGGAAATCAGCAAGGGCGCACAGGCTACCGTCAATAATCTGACCCTGGCTGTGGAGTCTGAGATAACGGGTGCCGGTTCGCTTCGCATGGGGCAGGGCTCTACCCTGCAGGTGCAGAATGCAACGACTGGCAACGTGCAGCTGATGGATGGCTCTACGCTGGCAGCCGCTGGTAATGAGGTAAGGACCAACCTGACCCTGGGTGATAGCGGTGCGGATTCCCGCGTCACGATGAGCTTCGGTGGCAGCAGCCTGGCGCTGACCGGCAATGTGGCGGTGCAGGGGAATACGACCCTGGCTGTGCAGGGAAGTGGTGCCCTGGCATTTAACTCTGCGTTTAACCAGCTTGCCACGCTCGAACTGCAGAAGGGTGTGAGCCTGAATCTGAATTCGGCATTGACTACCGGCTTGCATCTCAATGGTGGTACTGCCGTGGCGGAAGGTACAAGCTCCGGGAATAAGATTCTGCATGGGAATATCACCATTACCAATGGTGGCTCCCTCACTTTTGCCGGCGGTACTACGGTGTGCGATACGCTGAAGTATGATGCCACGGGTAAGAGTATCACGGTGTCTGGTGGCACCCTGGATTTCGGCACGACGCGTCAGACCATGGGCTCCTGGGATCTGCGCCTCAGCGATGGTGCGCAGGTGCTGGGCTCTGGTGGCGAGTATGGCGGTAAGTATGCCGCTATGGACTTTGATACGAATAATTCCACCATTTGCGCCACGAGCGGCAGCAGCACTATCTCTGCCAAGACCCGCCTGCGCGGCGGCAATAACCTGAACTATGATGTGAGCAAGGATGCCACCCTGACGGTGAACGGTCTTATTCATGCGGATGACGCTGCAGGGAAGGGCTCTATTACCAAGGAAGGTGCCGGTACGCTGGTGCTGACGGGGGCTAACACCTATGCCAACACCACCACGGTGAATGCCGGCGTGCTGCGTACGTCTACGGATGGCGCTCTGGGAACCTCTGCCGTGGTGATTAATGGTGGCGTGCTGGAGCTGGCTCCTGCCGGTGGCGAGAATGTGAATGCCTCTATCCTGAAGGGGGCGGTCACGGTGAATAATGGTGGCACGCTGCGACTGGGTGGAAGCAATAATAAGGTGGTGGACACCAACGTCACCATCAATGCCGGCGGCCGCATGGAGTTCACAGGCTCCGGCTCCGACATGCTTGATTATACCAATGGTAAGTCTAAGACTATCACGGTGAACGGCGGTGTAATCGATTTCGGTACCACCCGCCAGACCATGCAGAATACGTCTCTTGTGCTGAAGAATGGTGCTAAGCTTGAAGGCGCCGGCGGTTCGTATGGTGCCAGCTACACCGCAGCTCTGGATTACAACACGGCGTCGACCATCGTGGCGGAGAGCGGTGAGAATGCCATTGATTCGAATATCCGCATCCGCAATGTGAAACTGACCTTCGATGTGCGTGATGATGCCGAGCTTGCGCTCAATGGCCGCATGCACTACGATACAAATGATGGTAGGAGTATCGTGGTCGAGAAGCAGGGCGGTGGCCGCATGGAAGTGAACTCTCTTGTGAAGCTTGCCACGCTGAATCCCAAGGACGGTGAACTGGTGCTTGCCCATACCGGGGCACAGAATGTGCTGGGTATGCTGGATGCCTCCCAGGGCGGAACGTCAAAGGGCACACTGAGTCTGGCTCAGAATGTCGACCTCAAGGTGACGGGCAAGATTTATGGCTGCAGTACCTCTGCCATCAAGCTGGAGTCCGGGGCTCAGTTGACCTCCACGGAGGACGGCGTCATTATTACTCATGGTGGCGGTACGGGAAGCGCAAGTATTGTATGCAACGCATCGGATGGTGAATACACGGTGGGTAATGCCGATTTTGAACTGACCAATGCACGCCTGAAGTATGATTCCTCGGTTGCCCGTACGCTCTCCAATAAGCTGACGAATTCCACGATTGAGAACATGAACTCCGGTGGTAAGCTGCTGACGGTCGATAACCAGCATAACACGCTTGCCGGTGTGGTTGCCAGCCGTGGTGATATCAATGTGCTGAATCAGGAGGCGCTCTCGCTGAACGTGCTGGAGGTGGCTACCGGTAAGTTCGTGGGCATGTACACTGGCGGAAATACATCTTCTGCCAAGGCCGCCGTGGCGGTGAGTTCCTCCGCTGTGTTTGGCGCTGGTGCTGCATTGACCACTGCAAGCCTCACGCTGGCCGATGGAGCAACGCTGGAGATGACCGGCACGGTTGACGCCGTGCAGCTGAACGGCGCTGCGCTGACCTTCGGCAGCGGTGTGCAGCTGGGTGATAACCTGCTGGCTGCTGTGCAGGCTCTGGAATACGGTGAAACTCTGGCTCTGTTCTCCGGCGTGGGTGAGTTCAATATGCCTGTTGTGGCTTCCGCTGCAGAGCTGGAAAGCAGCCGCGTGCTGGCTTCCTCGGTGTTCGCCAATGTGCAGAGCGCGAATCTGTATGTGGATTTCCAGGTGATTGACAACGTAGGCACTCTTCTGGTAGTGAATGTGCCGGAGCCCACGACAACAACGCTCAGTCTGCTGGCGCTTACGGCTTTGGTAAGCAGACGTCGTCGCAAATAAATCATATGCAGGAAAAACGGCTTGAGCATTGCTCAGGCCGTTTTTTCCTGCTTGCTATTGGCTGGGAAATGCGTTAGAATGCGTGAGCGTAGTCTATTTTATCCTTTCACCATCATGTCTCACGAAACTGCATTCTTAGGTGCCAGCACGGTTTTCGGCAAGTATTGGACGAAACGCCGTTTTTTCGATTATCTGATTGATAAGGATAATTTCAAGCTGACGTTTGGTCGTTCTTTTGGTATGATGGTGTATCTGGACAATGCCGTGGCTAATGGCCCGGCCAAGGTTCGGGCCGATGTGGAGGCTGATACACGCGCAACGAATTATCTCATCAACCACCTGGCGGATATCAAGCCGGAGCTGACGGTGTTTGTGACCACGTGCGATATGCTGCCTGAAACGGCGGATGAAAATACGCCTGCTCTGGAGACCAGTGCTGACCCCTATGTGCAGAACCGAATCAATTTGTACCGCGAGCTGAATCGCCAGTATGGCCGCGTGTTGAATGTGCACCTGCCGGAAATCGCCAATCCGTCCCCGGATTTCAATCCGCTGCTGGCCACCCTGCTGAATCCCGGGGATTCCAGGGAACCGCTGCCTTTTGCCCCGCTGGAATATCACCAGCTTTACCTGCCGCAGCGCATCATGGGCGATGTCGACCGCTGCATTCCCCTGGGAATTCCGGCTATCATTCCTGCTATGCCGCCGCTGACCACCACGGAATTGGTGAAATTACTTAATCCTGCGCTGGAGGAGCGTCTGCGTGCGCCGGAACCGGGCGACCCCCGTGGTTCAGACCGCACTTCGATTCATTCATTCCAGTGGCTGGACCCCAAGGATGGCTATCTGCTGACCAAGGAAGATGAAATGGAACTGCTGAAGTTCTATTTTGCCCCGGATATGGTGTAAGCGTATGGCTACTGCTGCAATGCGACAGGCCGGCGGTGAGTTTGTCCGCTTTTTTGTGGTGGGCGTGGGGGCCACGCTGCTGCATCTTGTGATTTATCTGTTGCTGAATTGCCTGTTCGGCCTTTCAGAAAAGAATGCGCTGGGCATCACGTTGACCTATGCGGCGGGGTATGCTGTGAGCTTTGTGGCAAACTACATTGTTTCGCTCCGCTGGACTTTCAAGACAGAAGGCAGCGTGAGCAAGGGGGTAGGCTTTGCTTTTTCCCACCTCGTGAATGCCGGTATGCACCTGGGCTTGCTGAATCTGTTCCGCGCCATCGGGGCAGGGGATGCGCTGAGCATGTTGCTTATCTGGCTTGTGCCCTGGCTGGTGGATTTGCTGCCTGTGCTCGGGCGTCCGGAATCCCTGCTTCCTCTGCCGGTATATGTTATCGTGGTGCCGCTGAATTTCCTGATGGTCCGTTTCTTCCTGAAACGCTGAGGGTGATTCAGAATGCAGAATAACCTGCTAGTGCGCTGCCTGCCTGTGCCTCATCGGCGGATTGAATTGCGCAGAATGCGAGAAAAAGCTTGACTATAAGGGGGCTCTCTGCTAATCTCCGCCCGTTATGGCAAAAGTTCCCGTTATTCAGCTCCGCAAAGGTCACGCCGTGAACTACAACGGCGATATCTGCGTTGTGCGTGAGAGCCAGCTCAAGACGCCCCCCCGCATGGCCTCCTATGTGCAGATGACCATCCGCAGCATCGCTTCCGGCAAGGACTACAATCTGCGCCTTACCTCCAACGATTTCCTTGAGGGCGTGATGCTCAGCCGCGAGGAGATGGAATTCTCCTATGTGGACGGCATGGGCTACCACTTCCTGAACACCGAGACCTACGAAGACGTATGCGTGGGTGAGGATATCGTGGAACCCGTTAAGGATTACCTCATCGAAGGTGGCGTGTACGTGCTCCTCTTCACCGATGAAATCGTGTGCTCCATCGAACTTCCCGCTGCTATCACCATGGAAGTGGCTGAGGCTCCCGAGGGCGTGAAGGGTAATTCCGCCAACAACGTGTACAAGAGCGCTACCATGACCACGGGCCTCGTGGTGCAGGTGCCCCTGTTCATCACCGCTGGTCAGCGTATCTCCGTGAAGACGGAAGACGGTACCTACCTGGGCCGCGTGAACAACTAATTGTAGCGCAAAAACGCTTTTCTACCGCCGTGGATGCGATTCCACGGCGGTTTTTTATTGCAGGACGGGGTGCTTTGTGGTAGAGTGAAAGCACTATAACAGTTTTTTATAACTATGATCAGCCACATCATCCGCGGTAAGAAGGTATTCGAAGACGAAATTGATGCGCTCAAGGTCCTTTGCGACGAGCTGGACAATTCTTTCGATGAAGCTGTAGAAGCCATGCGCAAGGCTATTAACTCCGGCCACAAGATAGTGATTGTGGGCGTGGGTAAGAGCGGTCTCATTGGTGATAAGATTGCCGCTACCCTCACCTCAACCGGTGCTCCTTCCGTGGTGCTGGATACCATGAACGCCCTGCATGGCGACCTGGGTATCGTGCAGGACGGCGACGCCTGCATCGCCATGTCCTACTCTGGTGAAACAGCAGAGCTGCTCACCCTCATGCCTTTCCTGAAGCGTTTTGACATGCCCATCATCAGCATGACCGGCAAGCCAGGCTCCACGCTGGCTCAGCTCTCCGATGTGGTGCTCAACACCCATGTGGAGCGTGAGGCTGACCCTCTGAACCTGGCTCCTACCTCGTCCTCCACTGCCATGCTGGTTATGGGCGATGCTCTGGCCATGGCCCTGCTCGAAGCTCAGAACTTTACCAAGGAAGACTTTGCCCGCAGCCACCCCGGCGGTTCTCTGGGCCGCGCCCTCCTTACCCGCATCAGCGACATCATGCGTACGGAGTTTGCCAAGCTGCCCGAATCCTCCAGCATCATGGATTGTATCATCGCTATGTCCACTGCCCGCGTGGGCGCCTGTATCCTGGTGCATGAGGACGGTTCCCTGGCCGGTGTGTTCACTCATGGTGACTTTGCCCGCGCTTATCAGAAGGATCCTTCCTGCGGTACCCAGCCTGTGCGTGATATCATGACCAAGAACCCCGTATATGTGGAAGCCGATAAGCTCGCCATCGTTGCTGTGAAGACACTGCGCGACCGCCGCATCGATGACCTCGTGGTGCTGGATGAGGATAAGAAACCGGTGGGTCTTATCGATACGCAGGACCTTGTACGCCTCAAACTTATCTGATTTAAGCCTCTGAAAGCAGAAATTTTAGCCTTAATCACACTTTAGGCTTGATTTCTTTGCGGAAAAGGTGCATCATACGCCACCGCATTTGCGAAAGCAAGAGATCTTACAACAAAAAAAGCTATGAGAAAGTACGAAGCACTGATCGTTCTGAACATGAAGGGTTCTGCCACCCTCGAAGAGCTGACCGCCGCCATGACGGAGAAGCTTGAGGCCGCAGGCGCCAAGGTGACCGGCACCACCAATGTGGGTCGTCGTGAATTCGCTTATGAGTCTAACCACCTGACGCACGGTCAGTACATGCTGTTCCAGTTCGACGCTGAGCCCAGCGTGATTCGCATTGCTCGCGAGGCTCTTGCCATCGACGAGCGCGTACACTACCAGTACTACCGCACCAAGTAAGGTTGTCGGTTATACGCGATACACCTTTTTATTTCCGGAAACCTGCCTGAATAGGGCAGGTTTCCTGTTTTTTTGAGGGGGGCTCCGGCAATTTTGCTTGCACTCGCTAAAAGCAACGCCAATAGCGTTGGCCCCTCAGCCTTTTAGCAACGTATCAAACTTATCGGCTGTATAGCGGCTGTTGGCTGTTGCGTCGAACCTTGTAAAACTTGCCTTTGTGCTTCACTTGCCCGGGCTCTTATACCGCCAGGGCAGCAAGTAGTTCTTCCCGGCCCGTGGGCAGGTGCTGGAAGTGCCGCAGCAGGGCCTGGTGGGGCAGATGCTCCGGTGTATACAGGCCGTGAAGTTCGGCCAATCGTTTCTCGAAATGCAGGAGAATGGCACGGCGGGGATCGCTTTCAGCCACATAATCCAGCGCTTTGGATATGAGCGCATGCCAGGCGGAATCCTGGGCTCCGGGTTCTACCGTGGCGAGCAGCAGACGCGCCATGTAGCTTGCCAGACGCAGCTTGGTGAGCTTGCTGCGTAAGGCCAGGCGCGGTGAAAGCAGATTGACGGATACCAGCGTGTGCAGGTCTCCCTGAGACGCAGGGCGGAACAGCAGCTCGCATTCATGAAACAAATCCACCTGCCCGCTTAGTTCACTACCGGGCTTGCGTGCCAGTCTGGCGGCCGTACGCACGATTCCATGCTGTACCGTGCACCAGGAAATAATGAGGCCATGCTCGCCGAGTGGTTGCTGGCGCAGGATGGTGCCGGTGTCTTTTTCCATTACTGGCCGTTGGCCGCTGCCGGTTGTTTGTTCGCAATGCCGGAGAGCTCCATAGCACGCTGGTAGGGCACAGCGGCATTGTTTTTCGAGAAGATGCTGCCGGCTATGCGCAGGTTGCGGGAGGCCTCTATGCGGTTCCCCTCTGCCAGAGCAAAGACGGCCTGGCTGTAGTAGTACAGCGGGGTATCAGAAATGGGACTGAGACTCTTCACTAATTCCCGTGCCTCCTGGTTGCGGTTCAGCATGACAAGGCAGAGCAGCTCCCGGAAATCGAGTACATACAGCAGCTCTGCTGCTGTGTCGTACGGAAGCATGGAGCGAAGCTTTTTCAGCGTTGCGATGCTTTCCTCATACTGGGCTCTGGCCATCTGCATATTGGCCAGGTTCATGGTGGTTACCGGGTCCTTGGGCAAGGCTTTGTGCGCTTTCTCCAGGTCTGCAGCGGCGTCATCGTAGAATTTCTGCTCCATAAGGCAGCAGGCCCGGAGATTCCACACATTGGGGTTGCCTCTGAAAATCATTTCGCAGTCTGCCAGATATCCGACACAGGCCACCCACTGGCCTTTCTGGTAGGCGATTTTGGCATTAGTGAAAGCTCGGAGGTACTGCTCGCGGTCATTTCGCGGCAGGTTGGAGAAGTCTTCCAGCCACTGGGGGACTTGCTTCATTGAGCTATCCTCATTCTGCACGGGAGCCTCCTGAGCCTGAGTGCAGGGCTGCAGGGCAAATACACTCAACAGGAGAAAAAGATGGGCGCTTCTCATTTCGCTAAATGGTTAAGAATCTTTTCCGCCATGGATTCCGGGGTGAGTCCGTATTTGGCGCGCAGCTGGCTTTCGCTGCCGTGTTCAATATACTGGTTAGGCCAGCCGATGCGCAGCACGGGGGTGGTGCACTGCTTTTCATTGAGCATTTCCATGACCGCGGACCCGAAACCGCCAGCAATGACATGGTCTTCCAGTGTGACGATGAGTCTGGTTTCGCGTGCCTGGCGAAGGATGCATTCCTCATCCAGAGGACAGATGAAACGGGCATTGACGTGAGCGCAGGAAATGCCTTTGGTTGCAAGAATATCGCGCACCTTGTCGGCGTAACCATTCATGTTGCCCAGCGCCAGCAGGGTGATATCCGCCCCTTCGTGCAATACTTCAGCCTTGCCGATAGGAAGGGGCTGAAGCTCTGCCGGCATGGGGACCCCCTCTCCGGTGCCGCGGGGATAGCGGATGAGACTGGGGCAATCATGAATCTGGTTCATGGTGCAGAGCATGTGGCCGAGCTCGGCTTCATCTTTAGGCTGCATCATTACCAGGTTGGGAATAGCCCGCATCATGGCAATATCAAAAAGACCGTGGTGGGTGGGGCCGTCATCCGGCGAGAGCCCGGCGCGGTCCATGCAGAAACGCACAGGCAGGTTCTGCAGGGAGGCGTCGTGCTGAATCATGTCCACGCAGCGCTGCATGAACGTGGAATACACCGCCAGGTAGGGCTTAAGCCCCTGCGTGGCCATGCCGCAGGCGAAAAGAGCTGCGTGTTCTTCGGCAATACCCACATCATAATAGCGCTTCGGAAAGCGGCTGCGGAAGATATCCAGCCTGGTTCCAGTGGGCATGGCTGCGGTAATGGCGGTGATATCCGGGTCATCTGCCGCCAGCGTGGTCAGATGCGTGCCAAAAGCCTCCGAATAGGTGATAACGGAGCCTTTGCTGGTGCTGCCATCCTCAATGTTGTACTGACCTATGCCGTGAAACTTGGTCGGGTTGGTGGCTGCTGGTTCATAGCCGCGGCCTTTTTCCGTGATTACGTGAATGATGACCGGTCCATTGTGCTTGGAAGCAATGCGGAGTATCTTCTCCAGACGCAGAGGGTCGTGGCCATCTACGGGACCATAATAGCTCAGTCCCAGTTCCTGGAAGAAGCTCAGCGGGGTGATAATGCTGTGCGCCGCATGAACCAGCTTGGAAACCTGCTTTCTGGCGGTTTCTCCGGCCAGTTTTTCAATGATGGCTTTGGTGCGTTCGCGCAACCACGCGTAAGTGTCAGTCTCCTGAAGGGAGGAGAAGTAATGCGAAAGAGCCCCCACGTTGCGGTCAATGCTCCACTCATTGTCATTGAGGATGAGGATAAATTTGCGAGTGGTGGTGGCAATGCTGTTGAGCCCTTCGAGCGTCGTTCCGCAGGTGAAGGCTCCATCTCCCACCACGGAAATGACGTGGTAATCATCCCCGGCCAGGTCGCGGGCGGCAGCCATGCCAAGCCCGGCAGAAAGGGCAGTGCCGGCATGCCCGGCTCCGTATGCATCGTGTTCGGATTCACTGCGCTTGCAGAAACCGGAAAGACCGCCGAACTGGCGTATGCTGCCGAAACGGTCAGCACGCCCTGTGAGCAGCTTGTGCACATAGCACTGGTGGGAAACGTCAAACAGAATCTTGTCCTTCGGCGTGTTGAACACGCGGTGCAGGGCGATGCTCAGCTCTACCAGTCCCAGGTTGGGCGCCAGGTGTCCACCCGTCTCAGACAGGGTGCGAATCAGGGTTTCGCGAATTTCTGCCGCCAGTTCGCCAAGCTTGTCTGCGGGCAAGTTTTTCACATCCTGTGGGGCTTGAATGGTGCCCAACAGGTCAGATGAGGGAGAATTCGGCATGGTCGTCCTCCTGTTTGTCTTGGGTTGGGCAGGTGTCGGCCTGCTCCAGCTTTTGAATCTTGAGTTCCGCTTCAGCGAGCATCTTTTCGCTGTTGCGGATGAGCGTGAGCCCCTCTGCGGCCAGGGCAATCATGTCTTCCAGCCCGGTTTCCGGGTTGTTCACCAGGTCTACAATCTCCTCAAGCCGGGCGGTAGCCTGCTCGAAGTTCACTTGCTTTGCTTTGGCTCGTGGGGGCATGGGTGAAATGGGAATTATTTATTTTTATCGCTCACATCTACTCGGCTGTAGTACACCATCTCAGCGCCGAGAATGAAATTGCGGTGGCGGTACAGCCCCTGTGAGGAAACCAGGCTGGCCAGCGGGCGTGCCGTGGATTTCGGGTTGGCATTCGTTGTGAAAAGTTCTGCGAAGGCCATATTGTGGCGCGGGGTCAGCAGCAGCAGCTTGCCTTCCAGTGCAAGCGGGGCAAAGTCGCCGGCCTCGCGGATGACTCCGGTCACGCCTCCAGTCTGCATGGAGTGGGAGCTGGGGGTGATGAGGAATCCCTGCACATCCTGCCCGGCGCGGTGGAAAATCGGCTCCAGGTTGCGGGTAAGGTCTTCAATGCTGCGGGGGATCCAGAGAGCCTTGCGGTCTGCATACCAGGCAACGCCCCATGGCTGATCCGTTACGACCAGGTCTTTTTCGTTGGTCATATTGTGCAGCTTGCCATTCATGGCTGCAGGGTAGTAGGGCGGGAAATGGGGAATACCACGGGCACTGGTCCAGATGCCGATGTAAAGCTGCTTGGGCAGCTGGAAAAGGAACAGACCGGAAGAAATGATAATCATGGTGGCAATGGCAAGCCCGCGGACGCCCGCGAATGCATTGCCCAGCTGCATGCGTGCCAGGAAGATGAACACCAGAGCTGTGCCGTAGGCTGCGAAGAAGGGCGTGAAGAGAACCGCCTGCTGGCTTATGCTGATGGTTTCGGACTCGCCGAACAGGGCCATGCCGGCGCAGGAGGCCAGCCACATGGCAAAAACAGCCCACTTGCCGGCTTCCACAGCCGGATTGCGGAACTTGTTGAGCAGTGCCAGCAGGAAGAACGGTGTCGTGATGATGGCACCCATGTTGATGTACATGCTGTTGAACTGCGCAAAGGTGTAGCCCAGGAGACGCAGGAAGAAGTTGGAGCTGTTAAAGCTCAGTGCTTCCGTGGTGGCAGAGCGCATGAGCATTTCGGCTCCATCGCTGCCGAATCCGTTAAAGATGCCGTACATCAGCTTCTTTTCAAGACCACCCGTGGGAGCCAGCAGGAGCACCGTAGGCAGAATAACCAGAATGGCAAGAATGGCAGCGCCAATGGCGGCATGCATACCACGAGGTTTGAAATAGAGCCCGCTGAAAACGAGCATGCCGATAGCGCACCACATGCTCATGCGGCAGGTGAGGCAGAGCAGCCCAAGCAGCACATAGGAGGCACAGCTCCAGATAATTACTTTGGTGGATTTCTGCTCTTCATTTGCGCGTACTGCAGAAACAAGGCAGTGCACTGCACCCAGTATAAAGCACATCATGCACATTTGCGGCAGACCGCTGAGCGCATATTGCAGAAGCAGCTCGCTGAGCCCCATCAGCGCCACGGTAGTGGCCGCCACCACTTCATCGAACAGTCGGGTGAACAGGGTATAGGCAAGCACCAGTGCCAGCAGGAAGAAGAACGTGCTGGTGGCCGCAATGACGCGGTCGCCGGCATACACGTTGGATTCCTTTTCATTCATGCGCTTGGCCTGGAAATCATCAAAACCGCTGGCCTTGATGGCCCCTGCCAGAACGTAGGGGTAGAGCGGGGCGTGGTTCGTGTCCGCGAACTGGTCAAAATTCAGTGGCTGGTTCTTTTGGACCTTGTTCTGGTCCCATACATCAATGGGGCGGATGAACTTGGTGGTGAACCCCTCGCCGCGTGCAATCTGACGCCCGATCTGGGCCATATCCATGGCGGCGGGCTGATCCATGCCCCGGTAGGTGAGGCAAAGTTGGAACATGCTGACAGTTAAGATAAGCAATGCAAGAATCCAACGCATGGTCAGAAGCTTCTTGCGCATGGACTGCTCTTTACTGGTAAGCTGGCTCATTTTTGACTTATAAACGGTTAGGTGAATGGTTTGAACGTTTCGGGGGATTCTGCCATTTTGCGTTGAAGCGTGCGGCGGTTAATACCCAGCAGTTCTGCTGCTGCAGAGCGGTTCCCCTCTGTACGTTGCAGAGCCAGAAGTATGACCTGGCGCTCGACGTATTGTAAATTAAGAGAGGGGGTGTTTTCAAGCTCAAAATCCGTACTACCTTGCTTCGGGGAAATGGGGGCGTGAACCGGTGAACCTGCTTGCAGGTATTCGGGTAAATCTTCCACGCAGACCTCACTTCCGCTGCACATCACAATGCCATGCTCCACCGCTGTGCGCAGCTGGCGCACATTGCCCGGCCATGTGTAATTCCTGAGTTTTTCCAGGGCTTCCCGGCTCAGGCTCATAGCTGGTTTGCCGTTGAGCTGGCAGAGTTCCCGCGCAAATGAATGGGCCATGAGCACGATGTCCCCCTTGCGTTCACGCAGTGGGGGCAGGTGCATGGAAATGACATTCAGGCGCTGGTATAAATCAAGCCGGAAGGTGCCCTCCTGTACCATGGCTTCCAGGTTCCGGTTGGTAGCGGCAATGACTCTCACATTCACCGGAATGCTTGTGTTGCTGCCCACGCGTTCAATGCTGCGCTCTGCCAGTACTCGCAGCAGCTTTACCTGCGTGGGGATGTCAATTTCGCCTATCTCATCCAGGAAGAGCGTTCCTCCATCTGCCTCTTCGAATCGGCCGATGCGCCGCTGCATAGCCCCGGTGAAAGCCCCTTTTTCGTGGCCGAAAAGCTCGCTTTCCATGAGCTGGGGCGAGAGGGCGGCGCAGTTTACTGCCACAAACTTCTTGTTGCTGCGGGGGGAAAGCGCGTGAAGCGCCCGGGCCACCAGTTCCTTGCCTGTACCGCTTTCGCCTTCGATAAGCACGGTGGCCTGGGTGGGAGCCACGCGGCGTATGCGGTTGAAGATATCCTGCATCTGGGGGCTGTCTCCCAGCATGCGGTCCAGTCCGCCGGCCGGTTCCAGCCGGGTGGTCAGCTCCTCGTTTTCTCGCTCCAGCTGGCGGGTGTGGCTGGCGCGGCGCAGCAGCAGCTCCACCTCATCCAGATTCAGCGGCTTGTTCAGGAAATAATAAGCACCATGTCGCTTGGCTTCGGCTGCCACATCGGCACTGCCGTAGGCCGTCATCATGATGCAGAGCGGCGGCTGCGGCAGCGAGACGGCATGATCTATCAGCTCCATGCCGCTCTCGCCCCCCAGTCGCAAATCCGTCAGCAGCAAATCCACCGGCTCCGTTTCCAGAATGGCCCGGGCCGCTTTGCCGTTGGCGGCAGGGTACACCTCGTAATCGTCCTCCAGCGCAGCGCAGAGGGCGGTTCTTGTGGATTTTTCATCATCCACGATGAGGAGTACCGGTTTCATGAAATCAGATAATCCAGAGTCCTTCGGTCTCATCGAAACCGAACATGATATTGAACGCATGCACGCCCTGGCCGCCTGCACCCTTGATGACATTGTCCTCGGCGCTCATCAGCACCACACGGTTGGTGCGGGTATCAATCGCCCAGCCGATGTCCACGAAATTCGTACGGGTCACATTCTTGGTATCCGTCGGCTTATTGGCCCCCTGCAGACGCACGAAGGGTGCGTTGGCATAGGCCGTCTCAAAGCAGGCGGTGATTTCCTCAATCGTGGTGCCGGGCTTCAGCTTGGCCACCGTGGTGGTCAGAATACCCGTGTTCACCGGCATGAGGTGCGGTGTGAAGGTGATGGTCACCTTCTCGCCGGCTGCGGCAGAAAGCTCCTGCTCAATTTCGGAAAGGTGGCGGTGGCGCGGCACACCGTAAGCGCGCATGCTTTCATTGCACTCGCAGAAGAGCAGGGAAACATCTGCCCTGCGGCCGGCGCCGGAAACACCACTGCCGCTGTTCACCACAATATCCTCCGGCAGCACCAGCCCCGCCTTCAGCAGCGGCACCAGCGGCAGAATAATGCTGGTGGGGTAGCAACCGGGGGAACCCACGATGCGGGCCTTCGCAATTTCCTCCCGATGCCACTCGGGCATGCCGTAAGGTGCCTCCTGCATCAGCTCAACATCTGCGTGCGGCTTGCCGTAGAATTCTTCATACACCGCCGGATCATTCAGGCGGAAGTCGGCAGACAAATCCACCACGCGGATGCCGGCCTCCACCAGCCCACGGCCGTATTCCACCGATACACCGTGCGGCAGCGCCAGGAACGCAGCCTCCGCCCCGGTGGCGGCAATTGCCTCCACGTCCGAATCCGTGAAGCACAAATCTGCACCCGGCACATGCCGGAAACGCGGGAACAGGTCACTGAGTTTCTGCCCGGCATACTGGCGGGATGTGGCACACACAAGCTCCACTCCGGGGTGGCGGAGTAGAATGCGCAAAAGCTCCTGGCCAGTATATCCACTGGCTCCTACTACGGCGGTTTTCACCTTCTTCATGGCAAAAAAAATCATATCATGAAAAAAAGTAGTTGACAATCCTAAAAACTGCGTGTATACTCCGCTCGTCGCCGCGCTGTAAGGCGCGAGACAAATAAATCACGGGCAGTAGCGCAGTCTGGTAGCGCACTTGCATGGGGTGCAAGGGGTCGTGGGTTCGAATCCCGCTTGCCCGACGTCAAATAAACCAGAAAAGAGCGGCAGTTTAACGACTGCCGCTCTTTGTTTTTCAGCGGTTTATGCGGCAAAGCGCGACATCGTGCGACATTTGAGATATGCCCTCCTTATATGCCCAGCATATGCCCACTTTATGGCCCCTGTATATGCCCACTTTTTGGGAGGCGGAGGAAGAGCTGTACTGAGCTTCTATCCGACTCTGAACTGGGAGGTTAAAAGGGTCAAGCCCAACTTTTGTGGG
>DEPT01000046.1 GCA_002358905.1 Akkermansiaceae bacterium UBA3385 | reverse complement strand
TGATGCGCGTGCTGCCCATAGCCTTGTGGGCGGCGGAGCATCCGGGGTTTGACTGGCAGCGTGCCGCGCGGGAAGATGCCTCCATCACGCATCCGCACCCGGTGTGTGGCGATTCCAACGTGGTATATGTGCACGCTCTGCTGCAGGCCATGCAACCCGGGGCTTCTGCCCGTGGTGTTTATGAATCTGCCTTGCGCTTTGCTGTGGAGCAGGGGGTAGCCCCATCGGTTCTGGATGCGGTGCAGCGTGCTGCGTCGGAGCGTCCTGATTATGATGGCGAGTACATCGGCTGGGTGCTCGTGGCTCTGCAGAGCGCCTTCTACCAGCTGCTGCATGCCCCGGATTTCCGCTCGGCTCTGGTGGATATTGTATCAGCCGGTGGCGATACGGATACCAATGCCGCTATAGCGGGTGCCCTGCTGGCCATCTTGAACGGCGGAGATAGTATTCCCCGCCCCTGGCTCGTGAGCGTGCGCGCGGTAAATGAAGCTCGTTACACCCGGTTGCTGCCCCGTAGAAAGGAAAAATGATGATGCCTCTTCAATCAGTTATCGATAGAGATGATGCTGTGTTTTTGAATCCGCTTATCGCTGATGGCGATATTCCTGATTCTTGCTGTACAGCGAGGCCGCTGCTAATCTGTCCTGCTGCGGACTCAGACCATTGGGGCCGGCATATCTGCATGGTTATGCTGATATCATAGAGTACAAGCTTACGGGAGGGGTGAACCTTACGTTAGTCTTCCCTGAGCCGGACGTTTGTGAATGGAACAGCCCCGGAGAAGCCCCAGCCGGAAGATATGTCACCATCTCTCTCTGTAGTCCTGCAATTGGGCCACACCTGCTGCGTAGAATTACTGGTGCAAGCCGATGCTTGCTTGCATGCTCGTGGGGTTCGGGGTAATTCACCTCTCATGCTGGGTGTTGTCTGCTGGCCGCTCCCCCAGAATCGGACTAGCTGATTCTTTAAAATATGAAAAAAGTTGTAACTATCATAAAAATAATGCTCTATAGTTGATATGCATGTCGTGAAAAAATTATAGTACATGTATATGTAGAGAGCGATAGGGACCCCCCCATACCCCAAAAGCTTTCTAAAAACAAGAAAAAACATGATGACTACGACATTCCACAAGATGAGAAAAGGTAAAACCTTCACCCCCAAGAAAAATC
Source organism: Akkermansiaceae bacterium UBA3385 (assembly GCA_002358905.1). GTDB lineage: Bacteria > Verrucomicrobiota > Verrucomicrobiia > Verrucomicrobiales > Akkermansiaceae > Akkermansia. The sequence goes on along the minus strand of DEPT01000046.1, from coordinate 21,466 downwards.
AAAGCTTCGAACGTTTGATTGGTGCCGATAACACCGGGCATACACCCCGGAGTCTCATCACGATGGATCCGGTCAACTGCAAAAAATGGCTTCGCAAGGCAGCCGCCTGTGACCAGGTGGTAGATGGCTGGATTCTGCGTAACACCGCTGAGCGGTTCGTATACCTGAATCCGCTCAGCGAGGTGTGGGAAAAGCTACAGCAGTTTACGCAGAAGCAGAATTTCCGCGTTCCGGAAGGGTATACCTATCTGCTGCACCGGGCGTCGCTTCAGCAGTCCGTCGCCATGGCACCCGCGCAGATGCTGGGGCTTCATCTCAAGGGCGAGCAGGTCACCTCGGTGGTCTCGCTGAATGTACTGCCGTTGAATAATCGGCCCTTCCGCAATATCCGCGTTTATCCGGAAGATATTGTGACCTCGGCTCTGCAGGCCATGGCGCTGCTTGCCGGTGGCTTCACCTTTCCGGTGAAGATGCTTCACTGCATTCCGGAAGGGCTTACCCCCGGCCAGCAGCGTATAATCCGTAACTTGTTCAAAAGCCTTAGCGTGATTTTTACCTCGTCCGGTTTTGAGGTCAGCATGGTTGCGGCCCCGGTGAGCCACTTCCTTGATGAACTGGCGGCTTGATTTTCTGCTTTGTCCCCCACCGCCGATGCCTGGCGGTGGGGGGGCAGTGCCCGAAGCTTGAACGTAGTTGAGAGTAAGCTGCAATTAATTTTGCCACTCTCCATTTATGTGGAATTTTCCATTTGTTATATATGCATGTACTGAACTATGCTAAAATACACCTGAACTCCAAATCTGTATGAACGAAAAATCTCCTGATATGTATACTTTCGCCTCCCTTTTTGAACAATATGATGCGGCCGTGCATCAGGGTGGGCAGAATAATGAGTTGTGGCTGCAGAATCTTACTGGTAAAAAGAGAGATTTCTGCGAGTGGCTGCAGAAGAATGGGGGCGTGCGGGGTGCGTTGAGCATCCGGACAATCGTGGCCTATGTTGAGATAGTGAGCGCCTGCTCGGGATATGTTCAGAGCGTCATGAAGCTGAACTTGGATTTTTACAAAATGGATGATGCTGCCATTTTGGCAAAGCTTGCTGTACAGCTGTATGCTCATCCATATTTTAATTACTTTTCTGCTTTCCTTCAAATCCAGCCTCGGACGGCAGTAAACCGTTACCTGTATTTTTGTCGTTATCGCTGAGGTTAAATCAGATCCGGGCTGAGTGATCTCTTTTTACTGCTGACCTCGTAATTCCGAACTTGTTTTGAGGGTTGACTTTTTTATATGCGCTGTTAGTATGATAAACGCTATGACTGACGATGAACTTATAACCAGTTTGAATCAGATAGGAAAATCTGCCTTTGTGCGCTATTTCCATGAACTTCGCCAAGGGCACGATGCCCTTTTGTATGGAGAGTATAAACCGGCAGGCGTGGCTATCAGAATGTCATATTCCAGCCGCATTTTCAAAGCTGGGCGGGAGACCGATGCGCTTCGAATTATTATGAACTCTGGCAGAGTCCCCTTGAAGGATCGTAATTTAGCAAGGAAATTACTGATGGAACGGGGTTGATTTTTATATAGCAATTATAATTTCTGGAAGGATTCTCGTTTTATGGCTGAAGCATTGTTTGTAAGTAAATCGATTGCTGTTGATACACTATTGAAGTACGCCATGAATGGCGAGACAACCATTCCCTGCATACAGCGGCCTTTTGTATGGAAACCCTCTCAGATAGCTTCTTATGTGGATTCACTTTTGCGTGGATGGCCGTATGGGACGATGTTGTTTCTGAAGCGCGCTGAGCTTGGTGAGTCGCTATTTGCTTCCCGCCGGTTCGCGGCCAGACTATCTGCTGAGGAAAAACAAGAAATTGAAGAGAAGATAGATTACACCTATCTTGTTTTGGATGGTCAGCAGCGATATCAGAGCATGTATGTTGCTCTTTCGCCTGTTACTCTTGGCTATGAAGCTTCTGGAAAGGATTGGGCAGATGATGGCTGTCCGGTTGTGGGTAAAAAAGCCAATCTGGATAAGTATGTTCGCTTTCTGTGTTTTAACTTGGCTGCCTGGGCGAGTGGGCGATTTGCCGATTCGTATGCAGAAACGGAAAGCTTGGATTCTGCCGGTATTTTGTGGCGAACCCAGGAAGAGATTGAGTCTGCTGATGGTCAATACGTCAGGATATGCGATGTCTGTGCCGGCTCAGCAGACTGTGTTCCCGGACGGTATGCCGGAGCTATGACTCGAGTGTCTGCTCTGGTTTCTGCTTTGAAGAGCCATAGTGTTCCAGTGCTGCTGATTAATCAGGATGAATGTGGTTCTGCAGGGGAACGTGAGGATGCCGTTGTTCGCATGTTCACGCGTTTGAATATGGCGGGTACGCCTCTGACCGGAGAGCAACTGTTGGCTGCCACTATTAAAAAGTCATGGCCTTGTTTTCCCGAGCGTCTGAGTGAGTTTAGAACTTACTTTGCAGCGTCCCAATATAAAATGGAACTGGCAATAGACGATGTGGTCAATGGCTTTAATGTTGTGCTTAAGGCTGTTACCAATCAATCAGAGGTACGCAATGCCTACAAGCTGCTCAGCTTGGAAGAATGGGAGAAGTATTGGAGGTTTTTCTTTGAATCCACACAAACGCTCGTTGAGGACTTAGCATTGGGAAAATTGGTTCGCTGGAAACGAGAATATGGGTCACTCTATCTTTTGTGGTATGCCGTCGCTCTGTTGATTCTGAAACAGAAGAAAAATGATAATCTGATTGATATTTCGACAGAGGTCAACAATATTATACATGTTCTTATTAAGTGGATATTTGTCAGCTCGTGGTCCGGTATATGGTCGAACCGGAGCGGTCAGTCTGTGAAGCATTATTTGGATGAATTGCTGAAACTGAGTGAGGACTTCAGCCCCTACGAGGTCCTTATGAAATGGACAGAAGAAGAGAAACTACAGCAGGCGGCTATTGCTGCTGTGGAGCGCTTGATGGCTTCTTCTCGCGGTGATGTGCGCCAGTACTACACCTACCTCCTTGTATGGAGCCGTATGGATTCCGCTCGTGCCAAGTTGTTGACTCGATTCGGTAGGGATGAATCCTGGGATGTTGACCATCTTGTACCCTATGCCTGGAGCCAATCCATCCCGGAGCTTAAGCATTCGTTGAGTAATATCGGCAACTGCTGGCTTCTGGACTCTATCGCTAATATCAGAAAGAGTGATGCTCCCTTTACTGATTTTTTGGAGTCGTATCAGTTAGAAGGTAAATTGAATGATATTGCTGGTGCCATAGAAGCTGAGGTGTCGCATTTGACTTGTAATGAGCATGAACCAGATGTCAAGGCTTTGAATGCTCTGATTCTGGAGCGTGAGGAAACGATAAAATCCGCACTGAAACAATACATAACGAATGCAGAACTGATGGTACTTTCGTATGAAACGGAAGAACCGGCAGTGTTCAACGCTCGCATCTACGCAGGCGAGAGATATATGAATAGTAATCACTACAGAAATCTCAAAACGGATAAGTGTAAGAGTAGTTATCTCTGCAATATCGGCCGCGTGCATAAAGCTTTGAACTGGGACAAAACTACAGGTCCATGTCTTGCCGGTACTCCTGAGAAAGCTGTGGACGAGTACATTAAAAATAATGCCAAACAGCTCTTGATTGTACCGCCTGATTGCAATACTGCCAAATCTGCATGGAAAGCGTATATATCTTTTATTGCAGGAGAAAAGGTAAAAGGAATAAGAAAAACAGAAAATTCTGCAAGAGCAAAGTTGGTCCTTGACAATGTGAACGAAAACGACGATTGGCTGGAATATAAGGTTGGAAAAATTGCAAAGGAGGTTTTGGCTGCCATGCTAAGTGAAGGGTGTGCTACAGAAGCAGAAATCCAACTTTTACAAACAGAAGAATATAGCAAACGTGTTTTTGGTATACAGTACCCTCTTTTAAAAAAAGCTGATACAGTGCAAAAACCGAAACATTATTATAAAACTGCAATCAGCATTAATGACGTCGAATATTTTTTGTGTTGCGAGTGGTTTGAACAAAAAAATAATAATGATCGACCATATTTGCTCAAATGGATAAAAGAACATAAAAAATAATGATTCGGGAACTTTAAAAACTCACCAAATTGATGTTTGTCGGGCTGAAAGCCCGAGAAATTTCGAGCCCGTTTCACGGGCTCTGAATTTCCGCTCGCCTGCGGCTGCGCCAAATTCTTTATTGTTTCGTTTTAAGTTAACCGAGGCCCCGATTCAGATGTGAGGAGGTTGAGCGCAACACAGGCTTACAAAGTCGGGCGCATAGCTGAAATAAGAGGGTTAAGCACCGAGGCCTGAGTCCTCGGTCGGTCGAGTGTGTCCCCGATGATTATTGACCAAATGAAACGAATGAAAAACATAGATGAACGTGGAGTCGGCTTGCGAAAAAGTCGAAAGCAGCTGCATGAATTGAGATAATATCACGGCCACTTATAAAGTCAGGTGGAGAAATCGAATTTGCTTGACTTTACTCGAGCTTTCGGTTAACCTGATGGCAAAGCTGCAAAGATTGCGCTTCCTATCTTACCATATCGTTATGAAAGCTGTACTTCTTTTCCCCGGTCAGGGTGCCCAGAAGGTGGGCATGGGCAAGGATTTCTATGATGCGTACCCCGCCGCTCGCGAGATGATGGAGGCGGCTGATGCTGCACTGGGCTATTCTCTTACGGACATTATGTTCAATGGCCCGGATGAGGAGCTGACCCGCACCTGCAACTGCCAGCCCGCACTCTATCTGCACGGTCTGGCTATCTACAAGGTGCTCAGCTCCCTGGTGGATATTGAGCCCGTTGCCGCTGCCGGGCTTTCCCTGGGTGAGTTCACGGCACATGCCGCCGCCGGTACCTTCAGCATGGAGGACGGTCTCAAGCTCGTGCAGAAGCGCGGTGCTCTCATGGAGGAAGCCTGTCAGGCTGCGCCCAGCACCATGGCTGCCATGATTGGCGGCACCAACGAGGCCGTGGCGGCTCTGGCTGCTGAGTGTGATATTGACGTGGCTAATTACAATTGCCCCGGTCAGACCGTGGTTTCCGGCTCTGTGGAAGGTGTGGATAAGGCCGTGGCCGGTGCCAAGGCTGCCGGTATCAAGATTGCCAAGAAGCTGAATGTGGCCGGTGCCTACCACAGCCGCTTCATGAAGAGCGCCCAGACCGCTCTGCGCCCGGAGCTGGAGTCTACTCCCATGGTGGCTCCCGCAGTGCCGGTATACTGCAATTTCGAAGCCCGCCCGGTGACCGGGCCGGAGGACGTGCGCGCTATGCTCGGTGAGCAGGTGTGCGGTTCTGTGCGCTGGGCTGCCTGCATGCAGGACCTCATCGAGAAGGGGGAGCGCCTCTTCATTGAAATGGGCCCGGGCAACACCCTGGCCGGCATGATGAGCCGCATCTGCAAGGAAGCCAAGGTGATTTCCATTCAGGATATCGCTTCCCTCGAAGCCGCCGTGGCCGAGCTCAAGGCCATGTAAACACCATTACCTGTTAAAGACAGATGCCCTGGTGCTGCATGATGGCACCAGGGCATTTTGTTGCGGGAATAAGTCACTAACTGGTGATTATTCTGGTAAATCCGAGTTTGTTCTTCTCGAAGCACGGGACTGAATCGTCAACGACCCCGATTTGTCGAGGATTGAAGACATACAAGAAGCCCCTTTTGTTTTGTATTGCCATGCTGCCGGCTTGACTTGGCAGCGGTGCGGGTGTAATTTGCAGGTATGTACACCAGCTTTTTTGATGTGTTTTCCATCGGTATCGGTCCGTCGAGTTCACATACGATGGGGCCTATGCGTGCAGCCGCCCGTTTTGCTCGCGAACTTGCAGAGCAGGGGGCGCTGGAGAAGGTGGAGAAGGTAAAGGTGTACCTGTACGGTTCGCTGGCACTTACGGGGGTGGGGCACGGAACTCCCGGTGCGGTGGTGTATGGCCTGCTGGGGCTGGATGCGGAGAAGATGGAAATGTCTGCCACGAATGCCATTGCCACGCTGGCTACAGAGGGTAAACTGCTGCTGAATGGCACGCATCCTATCACCTTCAGCGCTATGCAGGATGTGGTGCTTGAGAAGGAAATCACCCTGCCGGAGCATGCGAACGGTATGCGCTGCTGTGCATACGACCGGGAGGGGCAGGAGTTGGCCAATGAGGTGTATTTTTCCATCGGTGGCGGCGCCATTCGCCGAATCGATGAAATGGAGGAGCTGCCAGAGCCTCCGCCAGTGGTGCCGTATCCTTTTGATTCCTGTGCGGAGTTGCTGCAGCATTGCAAGCGCGAGAATATGACCATAGCTGCCGTGGTGCGCTGTAACGAGATGGCCCTGCCTACCGGTATGGAGCTTCGCACGCGTATCCGCAAGATTTATGATACCATGGATAAGGCCATTGAGCGAGGTGTGAAGACCATGGGCGTGCTGCCCGGTGGGCTCAAGCTGCCCCGCCGTGCCCCGCGCATTTACCGCCGTCTGGCGGAAATGTTCCGCGAGAATACGCAGGATGCCCTCACCATCATCGACTGGATTAACCTGTGGGCCTTTGCCGTATCCGAAGAAAATGCAGCGGGTGGTCGCGTAGTGACCGCCCCGACCATGGGCAGTGCCGGTGTGCTGCCTGCGGTGCTGCGTTATTTTGAGCGATTCGGTCGCAAGGATGCCGCGGTGGGACGCGAACATGGTATAGAAATATTCCTGCTCACGGCTTCGGCTATCTGCTCGCTATATCGCGCCAAAGCTTCTATTTCCGGTGCCGAGGTGGGCTGCCAGGGTGAGGTGGGCGTGGCCTGCTCCATGGCTGCAGCGGGGCTGACCGCTGCCTTGGGGGGCACGAATGAGCAGGTGGCAAATGCTGCAGAAATTGCCATGGAACACAATCTTGGCCTCACTTGCGACCCTGTGTGTGGTCTGGTGCAGGTCCCCTGCATTGAGCGCAATGCCATCGGCGCGGTGAAGGCTGTGAATGCGGCCCGACTTGCCTTGCGTGGCGATGGGACTCACTTCGTAAGTCTTGATAGCGTGATTGCCACCATGAACGAAACCGGTCGAGCTCTGGCTGCCGGTTACAGAGAAACTGCCCTGGCGGGGCTTGCTACTAATGCATTGACCTGCTGATTCACATGCCGTCGCATTCAACAACGCGCTCGTAAAGTTTGTCCAGCACCCGGATATAGGTGGCACGCTCTTCTTCCTCCAGGGTGCCGAGCAGGTCGTCAATGGCTTGTTGCTGGGCCGATTCAATGGCTGCAGAGGCATCCTGCGAGGCCTTGGCAATGGTGACCAGTACCGCGCGGCGGTCCGTGGCACTCTGCTTGCGCTCCACCATGCCTGCGCTCATCAGGTTATCAATCATGTGCGAAGCGGCGGAAGGAGACATGCCGGTGCGCTCGGCCAGGAGGCTCATGGGGATGCCTTCCGGGTGAATCAGCGTGTAGCGGCGGATGTTTGCCATTACGGTACACTGTCGCACACTCAGCTTCATTACTTTCTTGCGCAGTGCCTCATTCATGGCAATGAATCCTGCGCGGTTGATATATTCGGTGATACAACGCATCTTATCAACCTTTTGTATGTCTTCGTACCGGTCTGGCATGCGTACACTTTACCATGTTAGCTGGCTCCTTGTCAATGATTCAGTTTTATTGAAAATGACAAAGATTGAAAAACTCAAATAAAACCTTGACTATCTTTTTTTCTGCTGCTAGAATGTCCGCACAGTCTGCTATGAGTACACACCGTTATATTACCCGCTACAATGGACAGAAAGGAACCCGCAATTCGTTTTGCGGATGGCGTCTCTGCATTACCCGCCAGAAGGAAACTTATGTCCGCTATTTTACTGACAGGGAGTATGGAGATACTGAGGCCGCGTTGACTGCAGCCTTGTCTGTCCGTGAGTCAATACTCGCAGATATGGAGCAGGGGATTCCTTTTGTGCAGGTTGCTGCGCGTTACCGCAAGGGAACGATTTGAACGGCCGTGGCAAAGAGCCGTTCGGTCACTGCCTTTTTGTAACTCTTGCGGTCGGCTGGTTTACCGAAATGAGAGAAAAAACACCCCAAAAAACTTGACTTATTGACCGGCTTTGGTATACTCGCCGGGCAAATAGGAAGCATGCTTCATAAATAAAACGGCGATGAAATTACCGAAAGAGAAACACCCCATTTTCCTGATGAAAATGGTGACCGACCGGGCGGATGCGGTATTTCTGCAGCAGGTCGGGGACTTGGGGCTCACTGCGCCGCAGTGCCGTCTGCTTATGTATCTGGAATCGCAGGATGGGCGGCCGGTATCTCAGCGTGAGCTTGAGAAATACTTGGGAGTGAGCCACACCACAGTGAAAGGGTTGCTCGACCGGTTATCGGAGAAAGGCCATGTACGCACCGCGTTTGATAGTGCGGATGGCCGGGTGAAGCATGCCTATCTGACAGATTCTTTCCGGCAGATGCAAGCGGAAGCGGAGCAGAAGCTTCGCACCTTTGAATCCCGGCTGGTGGCGGGATTCAGTGCAGAAGAACTTGAGACACTGCGCCATATGCTGGAGCGGATTTACCACAATACTTCAACCACAGAGCCATGAGCTTTGTCAATAAAACATCAATGAGAGCAGTAAATATAATCATGATTGCCCTTGGCGGGCTGGTGGCATGTTCCACTCTGGTGGCATGCAAGGATAATGGCGCAACACAGGCTGTCCAACGGGGTATGGCACCCATCAACGTGACCGTGATGCCGCTGCAGAAGCGCACGGTGGAGCTGACCTCGACATGGTTCGGTCATTTGCGCGGCGTGGAGCAGGCAGATATCCGCCCGGAGGTTTCGGGCAAGCTGCTCGAGCAGGTGTATTGGCATGGCTCGCTGTGCGAGAAGGGAGAGGTCCTGTTCCGCATTGACCCCGCCAGCTATCAGGCTGCTTATGACCAGGCAGCCGCCAGCGTGGCCGCCGCCAAGGCCGGGGTGCTGCAGGCCGAAGTAGCTGATGAACAGGCGCAGAAAGATCTGGTGCGTTTCTCTTCTCTGGTGGAAAGTGGCTCCGTATCCGATAAACAGTTTACCGATGCCCAGCACGCGAAGCGCCGCTGCGAGGCCGCCCTGGCCATGGCCCGTGCTCAGGTGGCGCTGGCAGAGGCCGCGCTGGAACAGGCTCAGCTGAACCTGGACCGATGCACCATCCGCGCTCCCTTCAAGGGGCTTGCCTCTCAGGCCGGTGTGAGTGTGGGTGATTTTGTGGCAGCAGGGCAGGTGGTTATGACCCGCATGTCCTCGGTGGATCCTATCCGCGTTGATTTCTCGGTACCCGCCCGCCAGGTGAGCGAACAGGCTCAGGTGGGGGCTTATTTCGATGCCCCGGACAAGATGAGCCCTGTGCGGGAGTTTGACCTCATCCTGGAGGATGGTTCTGTGTTTGAGCATAAGGGGCGCGTACATGCCGTGGATAGCGAAATCAGCCAGGCAACGGGTACGGTGAAGTTCGTGGGCTATGTGCCCAATCCCCAGCTCAAGCTGCGTACCGGTGCCGCTGTGCGAGTGCAGGCCAGAACGGGCGAAATCAAGGATGCTCTGCTTGTGCCTTCCCGTGCTCTTATCTCTTCCATGAATCACCGTTACATTTATGTGGTGGCACCGGATAAGACTCCGCTGCCCATTGATGTGAAACTGGGCAAGGAACTGGTGCTGGATATGCCGAATGGCGATGGCACGATGGCACCCATGCTTATGCAGGTGGTGACCGGTACGGTGAAACCCATAGCCGATACCCTGCGGGAGAACGGTATTGATAATGTGGAAGATGCCCAGGTGATTGTAGGCGGAGGCCAGATGGCAGCACAGTATGCCATGGCCAATGCCGCTATGCGCAAGGCCGGGGCTCAGGGTGGTTTCGGCACGGTGGTGCCGCGCCCCTTCATTTATGAGAAGCCCGAGACTACAGTAAACTCCGTTACCGCTGGAAACGCAGAATAAATGCAGCCATGAGTCCGTTCTTTATCAAACATCCCGTTATCGCCACGGTGATTGCCGTGGTGACGACGCTGCTGGGTATGGTTTGCCTGGTGAATCTGCCTATTTCGCAGTATCCGGAAATTACACCGCGCACCATCCAGCTCATGGCCATGTTCCCCGGTGCAGATGCCAAGGCTGTGGCTGATTCCGTGGGTACTCCGCTGGAGCGAGAGATTTCCGGTGTGCAGGGCATGGATTACATGACCTCCGTTTCTTCCAACAATGGTGTGTACTCACTGCAGGTGGTGTTCAACCCGGATACCGACCCCGACCTCGACCAGGTGTTCACCAATATGCGTTATGGCCAGGCGCAGTCCCAGGTGCCTACCGAGGTGCTCAACGCCGGCGTGACGATTCGCCAACAACCTGGTCTGCCTCTCATTATCTATTCCCTGTATTCCCCGGATGGCAGCTATAACTCTGTGGACCTGGCCAACTATGCCCAGGTGAAAATGGTGGATGAGCTGAAGCGTGTGGAAGGCGTGGGTGAAGTAACTGTGTATGGTGCCGGCCGTTATGCTATCCGCATCTGGCTGGATACCAACCTCATGACCCACTACAACCTCTCTATCGGCGAGGTCCGGGCAGCCATTGCTGCCCAGAATGCCACCAACCCCGGTGGCAAAGTGGGCGCTGATCCCGTGCCTGATGGTCAGGAAAAGACCATTGCCATCCGTACCCAGGGACGCCTGTCGGATCCTTCGGAGTTCGAAAATATCATCGTGCGTCAGGTGGGGGATGAAATCATCTACCTCAAGGATATTGCCAAGGTGGAGCTGGGCTCTGAAAACTACTCTGCCACCGGGCGGCTGAATCGCCAGGTATCTGCCGCAGTGGTGGTTTTCCAGACTCCGGGATCGAATGCCATTGCCACAGTGGATCGCTTGCGCAAGACTTTTGAAAAGCAGGCTGCCATCATGCCTCAGGGTATCACCGGCGATGTCTCGCTGGATACGACCACGGCTGTGCGCTACTCCATCGATGAAATCAAGCGCACCTTCATCGAGGCCATTGTGCTGGTGGCGCTGGTGGTGTTCATGTTCCTGCAGAATTTCCGCGCCACGCTCATTCCGCTCATTGCTGTGCCGGTGTCGCTTATTTCCACCTTCTGCGTATTCCCCATGCTGGGCTTCTCGCTCAATACCATTTCGCTGCTGGGTATGGTGCTGGCTATCGGTCTGGTGGTGGACGACGCCATCGTGGTGGTGGAAGCTGTGCAGCACCACATCGACAAGGGGCTTAACCCCCGCATGGCTGCTTTTGCCGCCATGCAGGAAGTGAGTGGTCCCGTTATCGCCATTGCGCTCGTGCTGGCAGCCGTGTTCCTTCCTTCTCTGCTGCTGGCGGGTATCACCGGTACGCTGTTCAAGCAGTTTGCCATCACCATTGCCGTATCCATGCTCATATCGGCGTTCAATGCGCTCACGCTTTCGCCAGCCCTGTGTGCTTTGATGCTCAAGCCGACCAATCAGAGCCGCAGCATATTCAAGCCTTTCTACAAGCTGTTCAACAAGTGCTATGACTGCACAGCAAATGTGTATGTTAAAATCTGTGGTTCCCTGTGCCGCAAGCTCATCTTCTCCATGCCTCTGCTGCTTTTGTTCTGGGTTGCCATAGCGCCTGTGTCGAAGATGGTGCCCAAGGCATTCCTGCCGGATGAAGACCAGGGCTTCCTTCTTGCCGCTCTCGTCATGAAACCGGATACCTCCATGCAGGTGGCTTATTCCGAGAACAAAAAATTCGAAGATGCTCTTTCAGATCCCGCCGTGAAGAATCTGACCACGGTTGTAGGTATTAATATCCTGAACAGTGTGCAGACCCCCGGTGCTTGTATTGCCTTCATTGAGCTGAAGGATTGGAAAGACCGCGCTGAGACCGCTGCAGAGGTGCAGAAGCGCATCGAAGGTCGTCTTCATGCCGCGGCGCTGGATGGCATGGCCATGGTGCTGATGCCGCCTGCAATTCCTGGTGTGGGTACGGCCAATGGAGTAACCATGGTGCTCAATGACCTGGAAGGTCAGGGTGTACCTTTCCTCCGCGAGCAGGTGCTGCGTTTTGAGGAAGCCGCCCGCCGGCGCCCGGAGGTGGCTGTGTGCATGGACATGATGATGGCCGACACGCCGCAGAAGTTCATGGAGCTGGATAAGGAGAAGTGCAAGTTCCACCGTGTGGAGATTGCTGCTGCCAACAGCCTGCTGGCTACCTATAACGGCTCTTCGTTTGTGAACTTCTTTAATGCATTCGGCCAGCAGTGGCAGGTCTATATGCAGGCTCAGGGGGCCGACCGTGTGAGCCTGGAGAAGATGGACGGCTTTTTCGTGAATAATATGGATGGCGAGCGTGTGCCTCTTTCTGCCCTGGTGAATATAAAGGATATCGCAGATACCGAGTTTGTAATGCACCACAATATCTACAATTCTGCCAAGCTGAATGTGATGCCGCGCCCCGGCGTCTCCACGCAGCAGCTCATGGAGGCCATGGAACAGGTGTATGCCGAAACCATGGACCCGGCCAAGATCGGTATGGATTACCAGGATATGTCATTCCAGGAAAACAAGGTTCGCAACAGCACGGGCCTGGCCACCATTTTTGCCATGTCCTCGGTGTTTGCCTTCCTGATTCTGGTGGCTTTGTATGAAAAGTGGACATTGCCTCTCTCCGTGTTCCTTACCGTTCCTATTGCCGTGCTGGGGGCTTATGCCGGTCTGTACTGGATGGGGCTGGAACTTAATCTCTATGCACAGGTCGGTCTGGTGATGCTCGTAGGGCTGGCTGCCAAAAATGCTATTCTTATCGTGGAGTTTGCCAATCTGGAAATCGAACGCGGCAAGGATATCATGGCCGCCACGCTTTCTGCTGCCCGTTTGCGTCTTCGTCCCATCCTCATGACCTCGCTGGCCTTTATTCTGGGCTGTGTGCCTCTTATGATGGCCAGTGGTTCCGGTGCTCTCGCCCGTTGCTCCATCGGCACCGTGGTGGTGGTGGGCATGACCGTGGCAACGGTGGTAGGTGTGTTCCTTATTCCGTGCTCGTATATTTTCATTATGCGGCTGTTCCGGATTCGCTTCAAACTGGCGACATTGGGCGAAGATCCGGATGAGGCCGGAGCCCGCGAATATCTGGCAGCACATAAAGACGATGAATAACAGGAGAAAAACACTTGACATTATCAAGCAATCCGATATCATTCAAGCAACATGAAACGAACTCTGATTCTCAGCCTTGCGGGAGTGGCCGGTCTGGTGGCATCCTGCACCTTCGGCCCCATCTGGAGCTCACCTGAGATGCCGGTTCCTGCCGAATTCCGCGGGAACGGTGCAGCTGGCAGTACCATGGCGGATTTGCCCTGGCAGCAGGTGCTCAATGACCAGCATTTGCAAAGCCTGTTGAACGATGTGTTCACCGGCAACCGTAATCTGGAGGCGATGATGCACAACGTGAACTCCGCCTGCCGCTATATCACGGTGGCTCGTGCGCCCATGTTCCCCTCTCTGTCCTATCTCGCACAGGGCAGCAAGGGCGCCAGTTCTCCGGCAACAATTTCCACGGCAACCACGGAAACGATTCCCGGTGCCGCCGGTCTCAGCGCTTCCTGGGAGCTCGATATCTGGGGTAAGACCCGCAAAGGTGTGGAATCTGCCGAGGCTAAGGCTCTGGCTGCAGAAGAGCAGTTCAACAGTCTGCGCCTTTCGCTCATGAAGCAGGTGGCCAGTGGGTATCTCCGTCTCATCATGCTGGATGAGCAGCTCAAGATTGCTCACGAGGCCGTGGCGTCCTATCGGGAATCCCTCAAACTTTTTGAAAATCAGCTGGAAGGTGGCGTAGCCGACCGTCTTCAGACCGCCTCTGCCCAGGCTGCTCTTTCCTCTGCTGAGGCTCAGATCCCGAATCTGGAGATGCAGATTGCAGAAATGGAAAACACCCTTTCCGTGCTGGCCGGGCGAGCCCCCGGTCCCATTGCACGTGGGGGTAACATGATGGCCTTTGCCAACGCCAGCGGTGTGGCTGCCGGCATTCCTGCTGATGTCATTGCCCGCCGTCCCGATATTCGCGCTGCTGAGCAGAAACTCCGCTCTGCCAATGCCGAAATCGGTGTGGCCATTGCCAGCTATTTCCCCAGCATCAGCCTGACCGGTCTTGCTGGTATTGCCACTCCTGACCTCCGTCATGGTTTTGCCCATGGTGATAATGGATGGGGCATCGGAGCCAACCTGGCTGGCCCGCTGTTCAATGCCGGCTCGCTGCGCGCCAATGAGGAAATGAAGCGCGATGCTTTCCTGGCCGCCAAGGCAGATTATGAGCAGGCCGTGCTTTCTGCTCTGTCTGAGATTTCAACCACGCTGACTCAGCGCACCAAGCTGCGCAACATTATGAAGAAGCAGGAGCAGGCCGTGGCTGCCTACCAGGAAAGCGTGAAACTTTCCAAAGCCCGCTATGCCCAGGGCCTGGCCAGCTACTATGAAGTGCTGACAGCCCAGCAGGGCCTATTCCCCGCACAGACCCAGCTGGCTGCCTACCGCTACCAGTATGCCGCCTGTGTGCCCACCCTCTATACCCAGCTGGGTGGTGGATGGCAGAATAAGTAAGGCTTGCAACCTTGTCAATTTCGGGCCGGCGGTTTATCCGCCGGCCTTTTTTGTTTGCTCCAGGTGGGGGTAATATGGTATTGTCTGTTTTGTCAGTACCATGGAGGAGATTTTTTTATTTACCCAGGAGATAACAGCTTCCACGCCGTGGTTGCTTCCTTTGTTTTTCGGATTATTCGGAGCCTGCGTGGGCTCTTTTCTGAATGTGGTGATTTACCGTATGCCGCGCGGGATGAGCGTGAATGAGCCGCGCCGCTCTTTCTGCCCGCAGTGTAAGGCGCCGATTCCGTGGTATCTGAATCTGCCGGTCATCAGTTATGTGTTGCTGCGAGGCCGCACAGCCTGCTGTGGCAGGCATTACACGGCTCGTTATTGCGTGGTGGAAATGGTGTGTGCGCTGTTGTTTGCTACGGTTTCCTGGTATTTCTGTACGGATGATATCATTACCCAGCTGATGCTGTGCGTGTGGATGGCGGCCATGCTGGCTTCCTTCTGTATTGACTGGGAGCAGATGGTGGTGCAGCCTTCGCTTACGCTTATTGCATGCGTGGCGGGTGTGTGCGTCAATCTTCTTTCTCCCTGGTTCAGCGGGGATGGCGTTGAGCCCATGCAGGGGGCGATGAGTAGTTTGAGCGGAGCCTTCGGCGGCTTCCTGCTGTTCCGCCTGGTGGCTCTGGCGGGGAAATTCTTTTTTGGCCGCAAGCAACAGGCATTTGATGCCCCCCAGGAATGGGTGCTGCACCAGGCGGCTGATGGAGAGGACGTGGAATTGCTGATTGGCGGCGAACGTCTGTTGTGGAGTGAACTTTTCCTGGAGACAAGCAACCGCTTTACCCTTCTGGCGGGTACGGAGTCGTCCCATGAAACAGAGGCTGGGGAGCTTGTGTTCACTGTGGATACCCTTATCCTGCCGGATGGCTCCCGTCTTTCCCTGGAGGAACATGAGGAGCTGCGTGGAACTTGCCGCGGCTATGCTGCCCGCAAGGAGGCCATGGGAAGCGGGGATGCCTGGCTTGCTCTGGCAATCGGCGCCCTCTGTGGTTGGCAAGGCGTGGTGTTTGCCTTGGTCGGCGGCAGTTTCATAGGCATAGCTGCGGCTGTTGTGGCGCGCATCGGTCGTGGTACACCCATGCCATTCGGTCCGGCTCTCATTGCAGCTGCCGGCATCTGGCTGTTCTGGGGTGTGGAGCTTGTATCTGCCTATATGGAGTGGGTGGAAACGCTTTTCTGGTAATGCACTGGCGTTTTCGTCCGCCCCATGGGTGGATTTCGTTAAGAGGGATTTTGCATTTGGAGTGTGTTAAAATTCTGCGGGTATGTATGCCCGCCTGATTAAAAGCCTTGAGCCACCGGTAGGAGTATGCTACACTTCGCGCCATGCCTCTGCCGGACTTTTCATGCTTTCCCCTGTATTTAGCCCCCATGGCCGGGGTGACCGACCCCATCTTCCGCACGCTGTGCAAGGAAGAAGGGGCTGATGTGATGGTGACTGAGTTTGTGTCGGCTGAGGGGGTGCTGCAGGCATGGGAACGCAACCGCCGCTATGTGGAATTTGAGGATGCTCACCGCCCGCTGGGGGTGCAGATTTTCGGTTCTGTGCCGGAGCATTGCGCCGCAGCCGCCCGCATCATTGTGGATGCCATGCACCCGGATTTTCTGGATATCAATGCCGGTTGCCCCGTGCCTAAGGTTGTGGGTAAGAATGGCGGTTCCTCTCTACTGAAGGATTTGCCGCTGCTGCAGCGTATTGCTGCCGCTGTGGTGCAGGAGCTGGGCAATGATTGCCCCGTGACGACCAAGATACGTATCGGCTGGGATATGGAGCATATCTGTGCCCCGGAAGCTGTGCGGCGGCTGGAGGACGCCGGCGTGCAAGCCATTGCCATTCACGGCCGTACCCGCTCGCAGCAGTACGGTGGCCAGGCCGATTGGGGCATGATTGACCAGTGCGCGCGCCTTGTCAGTATTCCGGTCATCGGCAATGGCGATATCTGCACCCCGCAGGATGTGCAGCGAGCACGCGAAACAACAGCTGTCTCGGCGGTGATGATAGGCCGCGCTGCCATGAATGCCCCCTGGCTTTTCCGCCAGGCAAAGGAATACCTGCGCACTGGTGTGGTGCCCGCGCCGCCCACCCCGCAGGAGCGCATAGCCTTCATGCTGCGCCATACCCGCATGGCGCTGGAAAGCCGGCATTATGGCGATGAACTTGTCACTATGCGAGCCATGCGTTCCCGCCTCCTTGCCTATGCCAAGGGAATTCCTGGTACCAAACCGCTGCGGCCTCAGCTTTCCCGCGTGGCTTCATACGAAGAGCTGTGCGCCATGCTGACGCCCTTGGGCTGAGTGGGGCGTGCCCGCAACTCCATCATCTCTATTCGCTGACGGCGAAGGGGATGTCTTCCAGCGTGGCTCGTTGCATGGCAAGTTCGGAGACGAGGGCCCGGAACAGGAGCAGGGAGCCAGCGGCATCGAAAAGTGCATCGTGCCAGCGGTTGTGGGCGGCGTTGTTCACCAGTGCTGCAATCGAAGCAGTGATGCCGAGGGCTTCACACACGCAGGAAAGGGAATGCTCCGGCAGGTCTGGGGCAGCTTGGCGGGCTAGTGCCAGGGTATCTACCCAGGGACCGAAACCGTGGCCGGGAAAGGCGCGCAGGAAACGTTTTTCCGTGGCGGGATTGTGGCCCAGCACAACAGCACCTCGCAGCAGTTCACGAATCTGGGGCCAGAGTGAGGTGAAATCCGGCGCATCCTGCAGCATTGCCGTGGTGATGCCGTGTACCTTTGCGGCGCTCCAACGTACGGGCCGTTTGCAGGCAATGTAGCTGGTGAACAGGCGGGGGGAATCGGAGAATAGTCCGTTGACGCGCATGATACCAATCTGCACCGGGCAATCGGTTTCACCCGGTGCGGTACCGGCGGATTCGAAATCGATGGCCGCCCAGGTCAGCTCTTCCAGTGCTGTGCGTTTCACCTTAGTTCTGTTTCTGCCAGCCCTGAACGGCCTTCAATTCTGCGCAGAGGGCATCGTAATCGCAGGTGAGGAACTTGCCGTCGCGGTAGAGTTCCTGTCCATCGACCACCGTCAGTTTGTTTTCCAGACCGGAGGCCGCATACACAATGTTGGACACGATGTTGTGCACGGGCTGCATGTTGGGTGTTGTGAGATCCAGAGCAATGAAGTCGGCCTTCATGCCGGGTTCCAGGGTGCCGATGAGCGGTTCGTGAAGAGCATCGGAGCCGCCGCGGGTGGCCATGTCGAGCGCCATCTGGGCAGGACATGCGGTGGAATCGAGGTGGGTGACCTTCTGCAGCAGGCTGGCCATGTACATTTCACGCACCATGTTCTGGGCGTTGTTGCTGGCGGGGCCATCTGTGCCCAGAGCCACGGGGATGCGGTAGCGTTGCATAGCGCCGATGGGGGCGGCTCCACTGGCCAGTTTCATGTTGCTGGCGGGGTTGTGCACTACGGCACAGCGTCCTTCGGAAAGCAGTTCCATATCGCGCTCATCTGCGTGCACTACATGGAAGAAGGTGCTGTCCGGCTGGAGGAGCCCCAGACTTTCACAGTACGGAATGGGTCGCATGCCGAAGTTCTGCAGGCAGGTCTGGGTTTCGGTCTCTGTCTCAGCCAGGTGCATGCCGAAGAGTGCGCCTGTCTCATCTGCCAGGGCGCGGCACTTGGTGAGCAGGTCGGCATTGGTGGTGTAGGGCGCGTGCGGCAGCACGGCCTGGCGGATGTGCGGGTGGCCCTTCCATTCCTCTGCCTGGGCACGCACGAGGTCGAAATAGGCCTCGGCATCCTTGCAGGTAAGGGAGGGAAAGAACTGGGTGACGCTTTCGCCCATGACGGCTCGCATGCCTAGCTTATCTGCCGCGCGGAATACGCTGCGCTGGTGCATGTACATGTCGTAGAATGCGGTGGTGCCGGTGCGAATCATCTCTGCCAGGGAGAACATGGCTCCCAGCTCCACCAGTTCGGGGGTGAGGCGTGCCTCTGCCGGGAAAATATCCTGTGTGAGCCAATCCATGAGAGCCTTGTCGTCCGAATACCCGCGCAGCAGGCTCATGGAGACATGCGTGTGCGCGTTGATGAGGCCGGGCATGATGACCGCCTTGCCCAGGTCTGCACGGTGCGCATCGGGAAAGAGAATTTCAAGGAGGTCGGCATGCCCGACGGAAAGGATTTTGCCATCCTCCACGGCTACAGCGCCCATTTCCAGAATATCGCGTGCGTCATTCTGGGTAACGACATAATCGGCAGTATACAGGGAAATCATAACGGGATTCTATTTGTTTACCAGAACAGACCGGCGCAAGTGCAGATGCTCAGGCCGTAGATGAAGTTGAACAGGGCAATGGCAGAAATGAGTCGCGGGCGCGGAGCCAGCCAGTTCATCCAGTTGCGGAAGAGATAGGGCTTGCCGACCCAGAACATGGCTACGGTAAGCACGGGATACCACCACAGAGGAATGAGGATGCGCGTTGCCGGGTCTTTCAGGAAAGCCGCGCTCATGGGAACAATGGCCATGAGCAGCAGGAAAAAGCCCAGAGCCCGGGCAAAGAGTTGTTCCTTGGCCATGCTGCACATGACAAACCAGATGACGGGGCAGAGAATAAGCAGAATGCCGCGGAAGTTCTCGAACTCGAACAGCGGCATGCACAGGGGATTCCAGTCTGCCTTGAACAGCAGTAGGGCCACCCAGATGAAATCGATGCCGAGCAGGACAGAGGCCGCGCTGCTTTTGGCGTGTGCCGTTACAAGGTTTTTGCGGAAGTGTTCCGGGCAGAGCAGTACATAGAGACTGGCCAGCATGAGCACCATGCCCATGGTGAAACCGGTCGGAGCCAGTGAGAGTGTTTCGTAGATATGCATGATTGTTTATACGTCTAAATCGTCTTCATCTTCATTAGGCAGGGGGGCGTATTCCAGGCGTGCCTGGGTTACGCGGCGCCCGTCGGTGCCGATAACCGTGATAAGGTAATCGCGGAGTCGAATCTGTTCATTGCAGGCCGGCAGATGCCCCAGACGGTCGGTAATGTAGCCGCTGAGGGTGGATATACCGGAGTCTTTATCGATTTCACCGATTTCCGGCAGTTCTTCCTCCAGATCGAACAGGGCGAGTTCGCCACTGGCGATGTACTGCCCTTGTGCTACCTTGAAGAAGGTGCGGGCAGCTTCCATTTCAAACTCATCCTGAATGTCGTTGCCTACAATCTCCTCCAGCACGTCATCGAGGTAGACAAGCCCCTGCGCTTCGCCAAATTCATCCACAACCAGGGCAAAGTGTGTGTGTTCCTTGGCGAAGAAGTCGAGCAGGGTATCCAGTTTCATGGTTTCGGGTACCACTTTCAGCTCTCGGCGTTCGAGCATGATGTCGCGCGTGCCGCTGTGAACCATCTGCAGCACATCCTTCACATGCACCCAGCCCTTTGCGTGGTCCAGGTGGCCGGAAACGAGCGCAAAGCGGCTGTGGCGGCTGGTGAGTACCTGCTCCAGCAGTTCATCGAAACTTTTGTTGATATCGAGCACTTCAACACGGCTGCGGGGAACCAGAATATCGCGAACAGAGCGGTCATTGAGTTCCAGGGCATTCATGGAAATCTCCGCTTCTGTTTCCGTTACCTCCTTGCTACGCCCGCTGGCTTCCACAATGAGGGCAATTTCCTCTGCGCTGTGGGATTCATTCGGCTCGTAGTGCGGGTCCACTCCGAATACGCGGTGGGCAATGGCGTTGGCCGTGTTGTTGAACAGCAGGATAATCCACTTCGTGTACTTAGCGAAGCGGTGCATGGAAACCGCTGTGCCCAGCGCTATTTCCAATGGCTTGCGGATAGCCAGACTCTTGGGCACCAGCTCACCCAGCACCACATGCGCGAAGGTGAAGATGGCGTAGGAAAGGGTGTAGGATATGACGTGCACTACTGTGGGGCTCAGGTGCAGGTAGTAGCTCAGCGGGCTTTCGATGAGGCTGGCAATGAAGGGCTCACCCATGGCACCCAGGGCCAGCGAGGCAAAGGTAATACCTACCTGGTTGGCTGAAAGATAGGTGTCCAGGTGGCGCACGATGTGTTTGGCTGTGCGGCGGCGCTGTGCCTGGGCCTTGGTGTCATCCGAATCTTCAGCCAGCTGGCTCTCACGCACGCGCGCGCAAGCAAATTCGTTTGCCACGAAAAAAGCATTCAGAAACAGGAAGAAGCTGATGCCCACCACAAAGAGCACAATCTCACCGGCGCTGGGGTAGGTCCACTCCAGCTGGGCAATTTCCTCAGGGGTCAGAAAGAATTGCATATAGTTTAAGAATTAAAGCTTTTCGTACACGCCCTCATCACGCTTCTGCATAACGGTGAAGCCGGCTTTCTTAGCGTCGCTGATGCTCAGCGGTGCAGTAATCTTCGGCACATTCACATTACCTATCTTCTTACGCACCGGGTTCTTGCAATACATACAGTGCGTCAGCGGGGCGCGGTCTGCCGGGCGCATCAATTCAAAACCCTTGCGGCACATGCGGCAAGATCGCTCCGGGTCTTCGGGGTTCTCTGATATGTATTCGTAGATGGGCATCTGGTAATAAAGCAACGCGGGCTAGTCCGTATAGGATAGCCCGCGTAGAAAAATTGTCAAGTCTATATCAGGACTTACCAGCTGGACTTGGTCACACCGGGAATCATGCCGGCGTTGGCAAGCTCGCGGAAAGCGATACGGGAAAGGTGGAAACGGCGCAGGAAAGCGTGACGACGACCAGTGAGCTCGCAACGGTTCACGAGACGCACGGGGGAAGCGTTGCGCGGCAGCATCGTAAGACCGATGTAGTCGCCTTCAGCCTTCAGCTTGGCGCGGAG
>DEPT01000050.1:5412-34695 GCA_002358905.1 Akkermansiaceae bacterium UBA3385 | reverse complement strand
CTGATGAGTTTCTTTGCTGTTTTCATGTCGTTCTGGGGTGATGGGGGTGCATTACAAATGCATACGGAAGTCAAGCTCGTAATTGCATTTACCATAAGTAAATGCGTTTTTGAAAAAAGATAAACATATTTTGAAGAGGGGAGCTTCTTTCCATGTAAAAGAATAAGAAATTGAAGATTAGGCATGCATTTGTAATACACACGGAGCATGCCTGTTACCCTCAGTCCGAATGAAATTCGCGCTCGTGCCGCAAAGTTTGCCGAATTGTATAAGAATGCCGAACGTGAAGAGGCGGAGGCACAATCTTTCCAGACTGATTTCCTCAATGTGCTGGGTATCGACCGCCGACGCGTGGCCATCTTTGAGAAAAAGGTCAAGTGCATGGATGGGGGGAATGGCTACATCGATCTCTTCTGGCCGGGACATATCCTCATTGAAATGAAGTCACGCGGCAAGGATCGCGTCAAAGCCTATGAACAGGCCCGCCGCTATGCCTTGTCTCTCAGGCCGGGAGAAATGCCGCATGGCATCCTCATCTGCGATTTCCTGACCTGGGATTTCTATGATCTCGATGCCGGTGGCGCCCTTACCAGTTTCACCCTGGAGCAGCTGCCGGAGTATATCCACCTCTTCCATTACCTCGCCGGTTATGAGAGACGTCAGTATGTGGAGGAAGACCCCGTCAATATCAAGGCTGCCGAACTTATGGGCGAGCTGCACGACCGACTCAAGGGTATCGGCTATACCGGGCATGCGTTGGAAGTCTACCTTGTTCGCTTGCTATTCTGCCTGTTTGCGGATGATACCGGCATTTTTGAGCGCGATCACTTCCTGAACTACCTGCGTGACTGCACCGCGGAGGATGGGCGCGACCTTGCTCCGCTGCTGGCCGAGCTCTTCCAGGTGCTCAACACCCCGGAGGAGCACCGCTTTTGCACGCGCAATAGTATTCTGCTCGCCTTGCCGTATGTGAACGGCGGACTCTTTGCAGAGTATCTGCCCATGCCGGCATTCGATGCGGAGATGCGGCAGATTCTGCTCGATTGCTGCACGCTGGATTGGGGTAAGATTTCGCCTGCCATCTTCGGCTCCATGTTCCAGAGCGTGATGAAGCCGGAGGAACGCCGCTCCCTCGGCGCCCACTATACCAGTGAGCGTAATATCCTCAAGCTCATCAACCCACTGTTCATGGATGCTCTGCGCGAGGAATTTGCCCGTATCTGTGCCGACCGATCCACCCGCCGCCAGAAAAATCTGGAGGATTTTCATCACAAACTCGCTGGGCTGAACTTCCTCGACCCTGCCTGCGGCTGCGGCAACTTCCTTGTCATTGCTTACCGAGAGCTCCGCCAGCTGGAGCTGGAACTTATCCAGCAGCTGGAATCCTCGGGCCAGATGTTCCTGGATATTTCCGAACTCTGTAAGGTGAGCGTTGACCAGTTTTACGGCATCGAAATCGAGGAATTTCCCGCCCAGATTGCCCAGGTAGCCATGTGGCTCATGGACCACCAGATGAATATCGAAGTCGGCAGCCACTTCGGCCGCTACTTCGCACGCATACCTCTCAAAGCTTCTGCCACGATCGTCTGTGCGAATGCCCTTCGCATCGACTGGGAAAGCGTCGTGCCGAAAGAAAAACTGAGCTATATCATGGGTAATCCGCCGTTTGTGGGGTATTCAAATCAGACCCCAGAGCAGAAAGCCGATTTGCTGGAGCTTTTTCATGGAGAAAAGCGTGCTGGAAAGCTCGATTTCGTTGCGGGTTGGTATAGAAAGGCTTTTTATCTCGTTAAAGATACCGGCATTAGGGGTGCATTCGTTTCGACCAATTCTATATGCCAAGGAGAGCAGGCATCGACGTTATGGCAACCGCTAATGAATGAAGGCCTCATCATTAACTTTGCTTATCGGACTTTCAAATGGATGAATGAGGCTAAGGGACAAGCTGCTGTTCATTGCGTGATTGTTGGTTTTTCCTATGGCGATTCGGGAGGTGAAAAGTTCCTTTATAATGAATCAGGCGTTGCACAAACCGTATCTCATATAAATTCATACCTCACAGCAGCTCAGGATGTTTTTATTCCTGTGCGTTCAAAGCCATTATGTGATGTGCCCGAAATGACCACAGGGAATCGCCCTGCAGATGGTGGGCATCTGATTATCGAGGAATCGGATTATGCCGACTTTATCGAAGCGGAGCCAGGATCAATATCATACATAAAGCGGCTTCTGGGGTCAATGGAGTTTATTAATAACAAAAAACGCTGGTGTCTTTGGTTAGTTGGGGTATCCCCGACAGTACTCAAAAACATGCCTAAAGTTCTCGAACGAGTAGAACTCTGTCGCCATGACCGCATTAACGCTCCAGATGCAGGTCGCCGAAAATTGGCCGATAGAGCGTCTCTTTTTAGAGAGACCAAAAATCCTGATTCTTTCGTAGTAATACCCGAGGTATCTTCTGAACGCAGAGAATATATCCCTATGGGCTTTTTGGGGAATGAGTCAATTTGTACAAATTTATTGCAAATCATCCCCGATGCAACTCTCTACCACTTCGGCGTACTAACTTCATCCATGCACATGGCATGGACACGAGCTGTATGCGGTCGCCTTGAGATGCGGTATCGGTACTCCAACAAAATCGTCTACAACAACTTCCCCTGGCCGGAGGCTACCGAGGCGCAGCAGGAGAAGATAGCGGCGCTGGCGCAGGGGGTGCTGGATGCGCGTGCCTTGTATCCTGAATGCTCATTGGCCGATTTGTACGACCCGCTGACCATGCCGCCGGAATTGGTGGCCGCCCACCGCAAGCTGGATGCGGCGGTAGAGAAGGCCTACGGCCGTACCTTTGCCGATGATGCGGAACGAGTTGCCTTTTTGTTTGAGAAATACCGTGAATTGACGGAAAAATAAGAGAAAACAGGTCGAAAGGGCTCGTTCAGAAATTGTGTTCCGTTTGTAAGAATATAACGGTAAAAGATTGTGAGTTATGTGGAAAAAATCGCAGTGGCACTGCGGAATTTTCCGATGGGCTGTATAAAGGAGACGAAATCCTGCCCTGAGGTCAGGACGTGGGGCGGGCAGAACATTAATGGATAAGAAGCTCGCGGGCGTGGGCTTCGGCGGTGGGACCGGCGGTGCCAAGCATGCGGACAAGTTCGGAGATGCGGGCATCGGCATCGACCTCTTCCAGTCGGGAGACGGTGCGGCCCTCGGAGGTCTGACCTTTGGAGATGAGGTAGTGGTGGTCTGCCAAAGCGGCAACCTGTGGGAAGTGAGTGATGGCGATGACCTGGTGGTCCCGACCGAGTTCCCGCATCTTCATGCCCACTGCGCGAGCAATTTCACCGCCTACATTGGCATCAATTTCATCGAAGATGAGCAGGGGTGTGTCATCCTGCCTGGCCAGCGCACTCTTGAGGGCGAGCATGACTCGTGCAAGTTCGCCGTTGGATGCAATGAGACGCAGGGCTTTCCGGGGTTCACCCGGGTTGGGGCCGAAGAGGAAATCCACTTCTTCCAGACCTTGCGGACCGGGTTCGGGCAAGGGGGTGAGCTGGGCAGTGAAGAGGGACTGGCGGAAGCCCAGGTGCCGCGCATGGGTAAGGAAATTTTCTTCCAGTTGTGGTGCGGCAGCAGCTCGTGCGGCAGAGAGTACCTGGCCGGCCTGCTGCACGTTGGCGCGGCAGCGCTCTTCCTCTGCCAGTAGTTCTTCGAGCCGCTGTTCGCGGTTGCCGATGGCATCGAGCTTGGCACGGCAGCTTTCCAGATGCTCGGAAATGGCTTCGAAATCAGCGCCGTATTTGCGCTTCAGATTATCGAGCAGGGAGATGCGGTTTTCCAGTTCGGCGAGCTCGGCAGGGTCGCTTTCGAGCGCCTCCACATAGTCCTGCAGATGGGCTGCCAGGTCTTCCGCTGTGTCGATGAGCGATTCGAGTGATTCCAGCCAGGGGGAGCAGGTGGAATCCAGACGCTCCAGGTCGCGCCCACTGCGCACGAGCTGGTGCAGGGTGGAGAGCAGGGAACTTTCCTCGCCATCGACCATATGGGCCATGGGCAGGGCAGTATCGCGCAGACGGCTGGCGTTGCGGGCACGCTGCCAGCGGGCTTCCAGCCCTTCCACTTCATCTGCGGTGAAGGCGGCACTCTCTATTTCTTCTACCTGGTGGCGGAGGAAGTCGAGTTCCCTCTCGTTTGCCATTTCGCTTTCCTGGAGGGTTCGGTAGGCGTTGCGGGCATCGAGCCAGGCCCGGTAGGCAGCGTGGTAAGCGACCAGGGCAGGGGCGGCCTCGGCAAAGGCATCGAGCAGGGCGAGCTGTCGCTCCTGCGAAGTGAGGGAGCGGTGGTCGTCCGGGTGGTGCATATCGACCAGCCCTGCACCGATGCGCTTTAGCAGCTGCAGGGTAACAGGGCTGCTGTTGATGAATTGCCGGTTGCCAGTGGCTGTGACCACGCGGCGGATGATGAGAAGCCCGTCCTCGCAAGGGGGGACTCCGCTTTCTTCGAGCTCTTCATTCAGCAGGGTTGTGTCCGACAGCTGGAACATGGCCTCGATGCTGCATTGGGATTCACCGCTGCGGATAAGACTCTTATCCGCTCGTTCACCCAGTGCAAGGGAGATGCCGCCCATGATGACGGATTTGCCGGCACCGGTTTCACCGGTGATGCCCAGGAAACCCGAATGGGGTTCCCAGGTCAGTTCGTCTACCAGAGCCAGATTCCGTATCTTGAGCAGGGAAAGCATAATTTGTCTTTACGTTCTGCGGGGGATTATGCCATAATACGCGCGGAAATCAAAACTAAAACGGATGCTGAACGTACTTTTCCTTGGTACCGGTACTTCTACCGGTGTGCCTGTGATAGGCTGCGAATGTGAGGTTTGCCGCTCTGCGGATTCTCGTAACAAGCGCTGGCGTTCATCGGTGCTGGTGCGTTCTGCCGCCACGACTCTGCTGGTGGATTCCTGCCCGGACCTGCGTGCGCAGGCATTGCAGCACGGGCTTACTTCCATTGATGCGGTGCTGTATACCCACGAGCATCTGGACCATACTGCTGGGTTTGATGAGATGCGCGCCTTCTGCTGGCGCCGCACGGAGCGGCTTCCTCTGTATGCCGGTACTGGTTGTCTGGCCCATTTGAAACGCATGTTCGGCTGGGCTTTTGATGAGAGCAATACCTATCAGGGGTATATCCGCCCGGCTGCCAATGACCACGCTGGCCGGCCTTTTATGGTTGGTGATATAGAGGTGACCCCGGTGCCGGTGATTCATGCTACGGTGGAAACGTATGGCTATGTGTTCCGCAGTGGTGGGCGGAGTTTCGGTTATGTGCCTGATATTCAGGAATTACCTGAGGATTCAGTGCCTCTGTTGCAGAATCTGGATGCCTTGGCGATGGACGGCCTTCGCTATCGCCCACACCGCACGCACTTTTGTGTGGATGATACAGTGGAGGTAATGAAGCGTCTCGCGCCCGTCTGCGGATGGCTGACTCATGTGGGGCATGAGGTGGAATTCGATGCTCTGGGTGAGTATCTCCCTGATTTCATGGCCCCCGCCTACGATGGCCTGGAGCTGAATCTCTCGTAAGCAATATTGAGACCGGACACTCCGGTTGCAGGTGTGTAGTGAACCGGAAAGTGGAGAAAAATGCAATATGCTTTTTCTTGCTATTCGGGCGGCATGTGTTAGAATGGGAGCATGGCCACTCTCAAGCAGCTTGCGGTAGAGACCCTCACCCACATGGCGGAGGGTGGGGTGGAGCGTCTGGCTGTGGATGACGAGGCTCGCAGTATTTTACGCCAGTGGATGCTGGATGCACGGAATGGACGGAAGATTTCCCCGGCTCCGGAACCGCCCCGGGACGAAGTTCAGCGTGCACCGGAGAGCGCGGGTGAATCGGAAATGAGCGTGGAGGATAAGCTGGCATATCTTCGCCAGCGGGCCGGGGATTGGAAACCTGCCGCCCGTCTGGGAACGCTGCGGAAGAAAATGGTGTTTTCCGTGGGAAATCCGCATGCGCGTCTGATGCTGGTGGGCGAAGCCCCCGGTTATGAGGAAGAACGCCAGGAGGAACCATTCGTTGGCCCCGCAGGGCAGTTGCTCACGAAGATTCTGGGCGCTATGGGGCTGCAGCGCAGCGATGTGTATATTTCCAATGTGTGCAAGTTCCGGCCCTCCATGGGGGAAAATCAAGGAACTGCGAATCGCCCGCCGTCGCCGGAGGAACTGGCAGCGTGCCAACCTCTCATTATGGCGGAAATTCGCGCCATTCAGCCGGCTTGTATTGTGTGCCTAGGGGGGAGCTCCGCCAAAGGGTTGCTGGGGGGGCAGCAAGGAGTGACTGCTTTGCGCGGAAAGTGGCTGGAGTGTCAGGGCGTGCCGGTGCGTGTGACGTATCACCCCAGTTATCTGCTGCGGAATGAGGCGCTTTCTGCCCGCCGCGCTCTGTGGGAGGATATGCTGGAGGTGATGCAGCGGCTCGGTATGCCGATAAGTGAGAAACAACAGAATTTCTTCCGCTGATGCGTTTTCTAGCCATAGCTTGTGCTTTGCTTCTGCTGACTGGTTGTCACAACATTTACCAGTTGCGCCGTGCTGCTGTGAAAGGAGACCCGGAAGCGCAGTATGAGTATGGCCGGCGTCTGCTGACCGGCCAGAAAGGGGCGATTCATTCATCCCGCCTGGCGTTCAAGTGGTTTGCCAAGGCTGCGGGGAGTCGCCACCCCAAGGCAATGGCGGCCATGGGCTTGTGCTATGAGCGCGGCCTGGGGGTGCAACGTTCGATGAATAAGGCTCGTTCCTGGTATGCTGCTGCAGTGGATGCCGGAAATGATGACGCCTGCCAGACCCTGGTGCAGATGGAAGCTCGCTCCGGTAATATGCAGGGGGCTCTGCATTGGCTGGAACGCATGGCCGATGATGATTCCATACCTGCGCAGTTGATGCTGGCCCACATGCATTTGAATGGAACTGCCAAGAATGCCAATGCGGAGGAGGGAATTCGCTATCTGCGCTATGCCGCCATGCAGGGGAATGGCGAGGCTTGTCTGATGCTGAGTACCTGCTATGCCACCGGAAAGGGGGTGCCTAAGGACGAATCGCTCATGATGGGCTGGTTGGTGAATGCGGCCGAAGCCGGAAACCAGGCTGCGCTGGGCTTGCTGGAACAGGCTGCTCAAAAGAAAAAATGAAGCCGGACGCCGGAACCGCCCTTTCTTTCTTGTTGCAATTATGCGTTAATCTGGTACAATATCCGCACAAAGTATATGGCCAGCTATTCAAGAACCCCTGTAAAAGTGCGCACCACGGAATCCCGTGGTGAACATGATGGCATTCTTTTTTACATTCTTCCCCCGTTGCTGCTGGGAGCTGTTTTTGCATTCTGCTATCTGGCCAGCGGAAGCAGTGAAGATGATGGAACGCCTGCCGTGGAAGAGGTTGCTACAGAGGAATGATTTTTAATTTAACCGTTAACTGACATGAGCGAAGGTACTCCTATCACCATGACCGGGCAGGGTTTGAATGTGCCCGATTTTCCCATTATTCCCCACATCATCGGCGATGGTTCCGGCCCGGATATCTGGCGGGCAGCCCAGCGTGTGATTGATACGGCTGTGAAGGTTGCCTATGGCGACAAACGCGCCCTGGTGTGGAAAGAGGTGCTGGCTGGTCAGAAGGCTTTTGACACAGTAGGCACCTGGCTGCCGAATGAAACCATGGAGGCGTTCCGCACGCTGCTGGTGGGTATCAAGGGTCCGCTGACCACTCCCGTGGGTAAGGGTATCCGCTCGTTGAATGTTGCTCTGCGCCAGGGGCTTGACCTTTACTGCTGTGTGCGCCCCGTGCGTTATTTTCAGGGTATTGAAACCCCGGTGAAAGCTCCAGAAAAGGTGGATATGGTGATTTTCCGTGAAAATACGGAGGATATCTATGCCGGTATCGAGTTTGAGTGCGGCACTCCCGAGGCGGAGAAGTTTTTTGACTGGCTCTCTGCAGAGTTTCCGCAGCGTGCCAACAAGGTACGCTTCCCTCAGACTTCCGGTTTTGGCGTGAAGCCGGTTTCCAGAGAAGGAACAGAACGACTGGTTCGTTCAGCCATTCAGTACGCCATTGAGACGAATCGCCCTTATGTGACCCTGGTACACAAGGGCAATATCATGAAGTTTACAGAAGGGGGCTTCCGTGACTGGGGGTATGACCTGGTCCGCCGCGAGTTTGGCGCTGAGCCCATCGGCGATGGTCCGTGGTGCAAGCTGCCCAATGGCATCATTATCAAGGACTGCATCTGCGACGCCTTCCTCCAGGAAATTCTTATTCACCCGCAGGAGCATTCCGTGGTGGCCACGCTGAATCTGAATGGCGACTACTGCTCCGATGCACTTGCCGCGCAGGTGGGTGGTATCGGCATTGCGCCTGGCGCCAATATCAACTACCGCACGGGGCACGCAGTGTTCGAGGCAACGCACGGCACGGCACCCAAGCTGGCCGGTCTGGATAAGGTAAATCCCTGTTCCTTCCTGCTCTCTGCTGAAATGATGCTGCGCTATATGGGCTGGACAGAGGCGGCTGACCTCATCGTCAAGGCTATTGAAGGGGCAATTGCGGACAAGACTGTGACGGCTGACCTGGCAGAAATGATTCCCGGCAGCACCGCGGTGAGTACGACTGCATTCGGCGACGCTCTGTTGTCCCATATCAACAAATAAGCCATGCCGGACCCAGCATACGTTCACGCGGCGTTCTCTTCCATTGCAGAGCGTTACGTGACTGCGAACCATATCCTTTCCATGGGAACGGACATCATGTGGCGTGCCCGCGTGGTGCAGATGGTGGCGGAATGGAAGCCTGCTAATCTGCTGGATATTGCAACTGGCACTGGTGACCTTGCATTGGCTATCAAGCGCTCTTTGCCGGAGATTGAGGTGCTCGGCACGGATTTCTGCCGTCCCATGCTGGATGTTGCTGTGCGGCGCGGCTTGAAGAATGTGCTGGAGGCGGACGCCATGAACCTGCCGCTGGCCGGTGCTTCTTATGATGCGGCCACGGTGGCATTCGGCCTACGGAATATGGCAGATTACGGGAAGGCTCTGCGGGAGTTCCGGCGTGTGCTGCGCCCGGGTGGGCATCTGCTTGTGCTGGATTTCAGCATGCCAGAGAATATCTTTGCTGCGCCTTATCGGCTGTACCTGCACCATGTGCTGCCCCGAATCGCCGGATGGGTGACGGGCAACAGCGGCGCGTATGATTATCTGGGGGATAGTATTGAGTCCTTCCCCAGGGGCGCTCAGTTCTGCGAGCTCATGCAGCGCTGCGGATATGCCAATCCCGTATGCCAGCCACTCTGCATGGGAATCGCCTCTATTTATACGGCTGAGGTGCTGTAGGCGGTTTGGTGCCTTTGTATTCCTGGGCTTGAGGTGAGGAAAGGTCCCATTTTGCATCGTAGTGACTACTCGAAATCCCGAATAGACCAAGTACGGTGTCAAAAATGTGTGCGTGGCTGACGGTCATGCTGCTATTAGCCTTAAGCTGTTGTGCCGCAGTTTGAAAATGGGGGTGTAACTGCAGGTATTCCTCTGAAGGGAGGATGAACATGCCTACTCGTGAACCGGTTGATTGTCGGTATGCTCGTAGGCCGGTGACGGAGTTTCGTTCAGAGAAAATCCATGAACGCCCCCATTTATCATCTTCTCCCAGGAACTCGCCGTGGTCACTTACATATATGTATATAAAGGGCCGCCCCTTGAGCCCTTTGGCGATGTGTTGGATGTAAGAATCAAGTTCCACAATAGTGTTGTCATACGCGTTGAGAATTTCTTGTTTATATGGCCGGGGATTAGTGTAGAAAACTGTTTTGTTGTATGGCGTAAAAACTGATGATTCAGGACTAAAACTGTAAAAGGGACCATGGCTTCCTTCGTTGTTCAGGATGATGAACATGTTTTCATCTGGGTGCTTGCTGCATAAATCCAGTAATTGATAAGTTTGAGTCATACGGGATCCTGGTGCTTCCATTAATGAGTCGAGCCTTTGTGTACATATCTGCATGACTTCACCAAACGTATATCTGTGTTTTTGGTTTATCTGGTGAATAGAGTCTTTAGCCACCAGCATGCCTGTATAGAATCCATGCTTTTCAAATAAATCAGCCACGATTCCAATCTTAGGAGCAACGGGACCAAAAAGTTCCTTATTTGCTTCTTCTCGCGCTCCATCTGTCAGAATGCCGATGATGGCTGAAGTGGTCTGGTGGTAGAGAGAGAGGCAATTTGGAAAATTAATAAGGGTTTTCTGTTTGTTGAGCCATGGCGTAGTAGGACGGTGATATCCATTGATTTGAAGATGGTTTGCGAGTACGCTTTCCCCAATGTGTAAAATGCAGACAACACCCTTGATGTTTGAAATTACAGGAGCTTCTGAGGGGGCGTCTGCCGGGGAGGGAAGTTGCTTGACTAAAAGAAGTGTGTGTACGTCCTGCTCTTTCGCTAAATCTCCGGCGGAGATAAGCAGATGGGTTTCTGCTATCGGGTAAGGGATAAGCGAGATTCGTGAATTATGAGGAACAAATGCAAGAAGGATGTAAAAACAGGCCAGAAGTACAGAGGCGTATTTTGCTAAGCAGGTGCGGCCAATCTTGCGGAGTGTTCTATACTGCAATATGCCTGTGGCTGTAGCCACAAGAAATGCCATTACAAGTCCAAAAATGTTCTGAAATGTGGCAAAACTCATGATTTCTGCATGAGAAGCATGCATAATCTCTGCAAAGATGCCGCTTGAGAATCGTACACCGAGCCTGGAAAAACATACTGCTTGAATAATCTGTATGTATAGGAAAGGTATCCAGCCTACGAGACTCCATCGTCCCAGGAGTGCGGAAAGGAGCAGAATAAAGCCGTAAGTCCCCAATGTTATGATTGGCAGCTGCATAGGTGATTCCCATACGCTAAGATGGAGAAGAGAAATTGCACCCGTCAAGAGCAGGTTAAGCCAAAAGATAGCTCTAGGCATGGAGGTGACTCCTTGAGTAAACTTTTGCTCAAACAATACGATTCCCATATAAGCTAAAACGCAGAATCCTGCATAGATCGCAAGCTCGTATACTCCGTGCCACCAAGCAATCCATTCCTCTCGAAAATCCCACGCGATGACTGATCCAAGAAGTGAGACAGGGATAAGAATTTTAATCGCCTTATATGAGGAGGTTTTGAGAAAATCTGTAGTGTGCATTGACGATTATGGAATTTACGGATAGCTTAGAATACAGAAAAATGTCTATGTCAAGACAAAGGCTATGTAAGGAGCGGAGTATCTTGGAGCTTAGACTACTGAAAAAAATGTCTATGTCAAGACAAAAGACGAAATCTTGCTGTTGTGTGAGAATGGCAAAATTAAATGCAACACCTAAAAGCACTCCTTTTTTATCGTGGAGTCATGTGGGGGAAGGACTCATTGCCGTCCTTCCCCCACACCCCCATCCTGGCTAGGGCAGTTTGGGCACCTTGGGTGACTTTTTTGGGGCTTTCCAGTGTCGCATTTGTTTTTACACTTCTCAGCTATGAAAAAAATCCGCATCTGACAAATTTTCATATCGACAAAGGGAGTGCAACCATGTACCATATAAGCAGCGCCGGAACAGGCGTGTGTGATTTTCTATAAATAGCTTACAGAGAAAAGATTATGTTCAAGTATCCCAAAAAGCCCGATGGTTCTCCCGCTTCTCCGTCCCCCTTTGCTGAGAATGACGTTCCCGCAGAGTGGGGGGCTCCCGTGCAGCAGCCTGCTGCTCCTGCTCCCGCAAATGGCGGATATTTTGGTGTGGAGGAAACTTCTGCCTCCCCGTTTGAGGTAGGTACCGCTGCTGCAGCTGCCCCGACCTCGACCCGTAACGTGCTGAATTATGACGTGTCTGTGGTGGGTACGCTCCGTTTCACGGATGACCTGCTTGTGGACGGTTCCGTGGAGGGTGAGATTACTTCCGATGGTGAGTTGACGGTGGGTGTCAACGCCAGCATTCAGGCTGGTGACAAGAACAAAGTGGCTGTGCGTACCCGCAGTGCCATCATTCACGGCAAGGTGATGGGCGACATCACGGTGACGGACCGTGTGGTCCTGGCTGCCACCGCTGAGGTGGTGGGCGATGTGAGCGCCGCAAAGATTTCCATTGAGGAAGGTGCCGTGTTTGTGGGTCATTGCCGCGTAGGTTCTCCTGCAGAAATGCCGGTGACTGCCGCCGCTGCCCCCAAGAAGGCAGCCCCCCGTGCTTCCCAGAGCCCGGCTTCTGATGCCAACCTGCTTGGTTGAGCCGATATAGCAATTTTGCCATGCCGGAGTTCAGAACAGAACCGTTGATTGTTCCTACTGTTTCCGGCTTGTTACCCGAAGGTGAGCGCGACCGTAGAGCCGCGCTCACCTCGTTTCGTTCCGATGAGTCCCGGGTCCGGGTGCCCATGCGCGAGGTGGTGTGCTATGAATGCGGCAAGAGCTGCCAGGTGCCCTCTGCGGCGCTTTCTGCAAATTGCATTCATTGCCATGCGCATCTCAATATGGCAGATGTGGAGATTCGTCCTGGATTCCGCCGTCTGACGGTCCGGACGCTGGGAAATGTGCATGTCCCTTCTGGCACGGTGTTGTCAAACCTTTCTGTGGTTTGCCATGATATGGTGGTGGATGGCCGGGTCTCCGGTTCATTCCGCTGTGCGGGTACACTGAGTTTCAATACGTCCATGGTGCTGGACGGCTCCATCAGTGCGGGTAAGCTGGTGGTGGATAAAGGCGCGGAAGTGGAGCTGACGGTGGGTGCTGCGGCTGAGGAGGTGGCTTTGTATGGCTCTCTGAAAGGCCGTTTGCAGTGCAAGGGCGTGCTGCATGTATACCGCGGCGGCGCTTATGAAGGAGTATGCAAGGCGGCGGATGTTGTGGTTGACCCCGGTGGCCGCTTTGATGACCGGAGTCACTTCTGATTTTTTTTCCTTTTCTGTATGGATATCCGCATTACAGGTGCCAGTCAGAACACCCTGCGGCATATCAATTTAACGTTGCCGGCAGGCAAGCTCATTGCGCTGATGGGGCCCAGTGGTTCCGGCAAGAGCACCTTGGCGTATGATACGTTGTTTGCTGAATCTCGCCGCCGCTTTCTGGATTGCTTATCTGCCGGGGCACGTCGCTTGTTGTCCAGACCGGAGAAACCGCGGGTTGAGCGCATAGATGGGCTTCCTCCCGCCCTTTGCCTGGAGCAACACCTGCCTGCCGGACAATCCCGAACGGTTCTGGGCTCTCTTACGGAGGTGCTGGATTACCTGCGGATTTTGTACGCTGCCATAGGTGTGCCGCACGACCCGGTGACGGGTGCCTGCCTGACACGGCTCAGCCCAGAGGAAATCTGCCAGCGGCTTCTGGCCCGCCCGGAGAGTACCAGGCTGACCTTGCTGGCGCCTCTTTCTCCCGTTTTTGGGCAGAATCCGGAGAGCGATATCCTGATGCTGCGAAAGCAGGGCTATCTGCGAGTCCGGGTGGATGGTGACATCCTGGACATTGAAGAGCTGGAGCATAATCCCCCGGCTCCCGGCCAGGTGTGCGAACTGGTGGTGGATCGCATTGTTTTGCGTGAAGGAGTGGATTCCCGTGTGGCCGATTCTGTGCAGGCAGCGTTGCGCCTGTGGCCGGATGAACTGCGTGCTGTGGTGCAGGAACGCGGCTCTGACCCGGAGCAGGTGTGTTTTCATACCCGTTACCGAAATGCTGAAACCGGGTTCACTCTTCCGGACCTGACTCCGGGCTTGTTTTCTCATTTTTCTCCCCATGGAGCATGTCCGGAGTGCAACGGTCTGGGCACTCTGGAGGGGGGGAAGGGAGAGTTGAACATTTGCCCCGCGTGCAAGGGAATGCGGTTGAATCCCACTGCACTGGCTGTGACACTGGAGTTTGCCGGCCAGGAGTTGAGCCTGGGGACTTTCTGTGAACTTCCCGTGCAGGAAAATCGCGCCTTGCTGGATTTACTTGAGGTGCCTGTGGCCTATCGCGAAGCCTTGCAGACGGCGCTGGAAAGTGTGAAACAGCGCCTGGATTGTCTGCTGGAACTGGGGCTGGGGTATCTGAATCTTTCCCGCGCCGCTAATACGCTATCTGGTGGAGAATTGCAGCGTGCCCGCCTGGCCGGGCAGATTGGTGGCGGGCTTTCCGGGGTTCTGTATATTCTGGACGAGCCAACCATAGGTTTGCATCCCCGAGAAACGGAACGCCTGGTGGCTGCACTGCAGCGTCTGCGTGATAAGGGAAACACCATTCTTGTGGTGGAGCACGATCCGCAGCTGCTGCAGGCCTGCGACTGGCTGGTGGAAATGGGGCCTGGCAGCGGATTGAATGGCGGGGCAGTGCTCGCAGAGGGTACCTATGA
The DNA here is from genome assembly GCA_002358905.1 of Akkermansiaceae bacterium UBA3385. Lineage (GTDB taxonomy): Bacteria > Verrucomicrobiota > Verrucomicrobiia > Verrucomicrobiales > Akkermansiaceae > Akkermansia. The sequence goes on along the minus strand of DEPT01000050.1, from coordinate 20,301 downwards.
GGATTTTCTGAGAAATCCGGATTCGCCCACGGGGGCGTGGCTGGCTGGTTCCCGTGTATTGCCTGCTGTGGAACCCAGAAATCTGGCCGCCTGTCAATGGCTGACCCTGCGCCACGCATCGGCGCGCAATTTGCAGGATGTGGAGTTCCGCTTTCCGGCTGGAAGCTTTACTTGTATTTCCGGGCCGGGTGGTTCTGGCAAGAGTACCCTGGTACATGAATGCCTTTTACCTGCGCTGAAAGCTGGTGAGGTGGAAGGGGCAGAGTCCATTACCCGTATGGTTCTGGTAGACCAGAGCCCGTTGGGCTCGTCACCGCGTTCCACCCCGGCTACTGCTACAGGCCTGTTGGATGCCTTGAGACCGCTGTACGCGGCGCTGCCACTGGCTCGCCAACGCGGGTATACGGCAGCGCGCTTCTCGTTGAATACACGGGGTGGCCGGTGTGAGCGCTGCGGCGGAACGGGGCGCTTGCAGGTGGATATGAATTTCCTGGCTGATTTGTATACGGAATGCGATGCCTGCCACGGTGCTCGCTACAACAGGGAAACGCTGGAAGTAACATGGCGTGGCAAATCCATTGCTCAGGCTCTGGCGCAGACTGTAGATGAGGCTCTGGAGTTCTTTGCTCCGGTGCCACAAGCTGCGGCCATTCTGAAAGCATTGCAGGAGCTCGGATTGGGATATCTGCCTTTAGACCGGGCTGTTACAACGCTGTCCGGTGGCGAGTCCCAGCGTGTGAAGCTGGCAACATATCTGGCAAAGGCAGCCCCCAGGCGTGGCAGCCGCCCCGGTGAGCAGTTGCTGCTGGTGCTGGATGAGCCCAGTACCGGCTTACATTTCGGGGAACTGGATATGCTGCTTCGGGCCATTTACCGTTTGCGTGCTGCCGGGCATACAGTTCTCTGCATCGAGCATAACCAGGGGATTTTATCCCGGGCTGATTATCTGGTGGAGCTGGGACCGGGTTCCGGAAAAGATGGTGGCCGGATTACCTATGCAGGTGAGCCGGTATAATCAGTGCCCTCCGAAACGCCGGAGGTAAAGCATGATTCTGGTTTTGGTGTGTCCCTGAGCTCGCAGATATTCCAGGGGTGTCTGCCCGCTTTCATTCAGGGCGTTGGGGTTGGCGCCGCTGCGCAGTAGTTCGTAAGCAACCCGGAAATCGTTGTCAAAAACGGCTTGCCAGATAGGTGCCAGACCTGCAGCCGTTTCCAGGGATGGGTCACCACCGCGTTCGATGAGAAGGGAAATCAGGGCAATGCTGCCCTGTCCGGCTGCAATCTGCAGCGGGGTGAAGCCGTGGTGCAGCGCGTTGGGGTCTGCCCCCATATCCAGAAGGTAAGTAGCTGCCTGTTCAATCTCAAGTTGTTGGGTTGTATTGCTTCGCTTGTATTGGTGCAGCAGGTGCCCCAGTGGTGTTTGGTTAAGCCCGGGCGGAGGATTGACTGTTTCTCCTTGTTCAATGGCTTGTTGAATGGCTTGCAGATTACCGGCTCGGGCGGCTGTTCTCAAGCTATGGTCGGCAGACGCCGTGTGCTGGCAGCCGGGAAGCAGCAGGTTCAGAATGAGCAGGGGAAGGAGACTGCGTTGCGTCATTGTTTGTTATGCTAGCAGACATCTGCTGCGCTGGCAAGCTTGCTTTTTTGCGAAGATGCAGGAATTCAGGGTTGAAAATACTATATATCAGCTGTATACTTCGCGCGTTATATGAATTTTACGTCCATTGAATGCAAGATGCAGGGCGTGGGGCTTTCTCGCGCTGCTATAGATGCTTTCCGCCACAGTGTGGGGGTGTTGACCTCGAATCAGTCCATGATGATTTGTGAGGAGGAGATTGAACCCGCACGTGATGTGGCTGACTGGGATGAACTGGTATGTGCCACGCCGGAGGCCGATGCCGCTCTGCTGGCACAGGCGGTGCTGGTGAAGCTGAATGGAGGTCTGGGTACCGGCATGGGACTGCAGAAGGCTAAGAGTCTGCTGGAAATCAAGCCCGGTGTGACATTCCTTGATACGATTGTGCGCCAGGTGCAGAGCCTGCGGGAGCGCGCTCAGTACCCGGTGAATCTGCTGCTCATGAATTCCTTCTCCACCAGCGAGGATACCATGGCGCATCTGGCTCAGTATGCCGATTTCGCAGATGCTGCCAGGGTGGAAATGCTGCAGAACCGTGTGCCCAAGCTGGTGACGGATACGCTGGAGCCGGTGGAATACCCCGCTAACCCGGAGTTGGAGTGGTGCCCGCCCGGCCATGGCGATATTTATCCCGCCCTGGTGGGCAGTGGCTGGCTGGATAAGTTGCTGGCAGCAGGTGTGAAATATGCCTTTGTTTCCAATTCCGACAACCTGGGCGCCCAGCTGGATACTCGTTTCCTGCGCTGGTTTGCGGAGAGCGGTGCTCCTTTTGTGATGGAGGTGACCCGCCGCACGGAGGCTGATAAAAAGGGTGGCCACCTGGCCACCCGCAAGGCCGACGGCCAGCCGATTCTGCGCGAGGTAGCCCAGTGCCCGGATGCGGATGTAGAGTCGTTCCAGAATATCGAGAAACACCGCTATTTCAACACCAACAACCTCTGGATTCGCCTGGATGCGCTCAAGGACGTGCTGGAGGCTAACGGTGGCGTGCTCCCCTTGCCGGTTATCTGCAACAGCAAGACGGTTGATCCGCGCGATGCTTCCAGCCAGAAGGTGTACCAGCTGGAAACTGCCATGGGTGCTGCCCTGCAGTGTTTCCCCGGTGCTCGTGCCGTTTGTGTGCCTCGTTCCCGTTTCTTCCCCGTGAAGACCTGCTCAGACCTGCTTCTGCTGCGTTCTGATGCCGTGGTGATTGATGATGCCGGCGCTATGCAGCTGGCTCCCGAATGCAAGGGCGTGGCTCCCGTGGTGCTGCTGGATGGCAAGCTCTACAAGCTCGTTGAGTCGCTGGATGCCCTCGGTGTGCCCTCCCTGAAGAATGTGAGCAAGCTGGTGGTCACCAAGCCCCATTCCTTTGCTTCCAGCGAAGCTCTTAGTGGTGAGGTGCTGATTTAAGCAGCTTAACAGATACAAAAGAGGCGTGCTTTTTCGGCACGCCTCTTTTTGATTATCCGATATGGCGGTAGTAAAGCCAATCTGCCAGCTTGTGGCTGCACCATGCCCATAGCGCAAGCAGGAGAGTACCTCGGACTTTGCGCCTGCCGCTTCCTATGAGCCAATCGGGCAGCTCAAGGCCGGATAGTTCGAGAAACACACACAATGCGATGAGCCCACCACCGAATATCGCGACGGTCAGAACTCCGATATACCTCACTTCCCTGTCCTTGAAAAGGAAGAGCAGGGCACATAGAAGTAATGTCACGCAGAGGAGAACCGCGATGATGCCTCCGAATCGTGTATCTGTGATGAGTTCTTGCATGGATGCTTAATCCGCCAGGTCTTCTGCGGGCGCCGCGCTGTTATACCAGTCTTCTGGGATGCGTTGGGGGCGCCCCTGCGGCATCTGTACCAGGGCAAGGCATTGGCGCACCTTTACGCAGACCTGCTGGGCGTCATCCCGGCGGATTTCAAACACGCACCAGAAGCGGGATTTCTCCACCTTTTCAATCCAGGCATGAATCTGAATTTTATCGCCCATGAAGGCGGGGCGCTTGTATTGCACTTCGTGGCTTACCAGTACCAGGTGTCGGTTCTCACGGATGAGTCCGATGAAATCGATGCCGAGCTCCGGGGCCATCTTTGTGCGGCATTCCTCCACCCAGCGCAGGTAGGCCAGGTTGTGCACTACGCCGCCGCAGTCGGTATCGTAGTACATTACATCATAGTTGAGAATGTATTGCGGGTTTTTCATAAATTCTTGTTAGAAAGGAACGGGCGGGGGTACATGCGCACCTCCCGCCCGGTTTCATGACTGGAGGAGAATAGTTTACTTGGTCTTAAGGAAGTCTTCCACAGCGGAGGTGATTTCCTTCATGTCGTCCATCTGGAGCTCGCCCATATGGGCAATGCGGAAGGTCTTGTCTTTCAGGCCGCCGTAGCCATTGCCCAGCTGCAGGTTGCGGGGGGCAAGGAAGGCGTTCAGCTCGGGGATGGAAATCATCTCCTCGCTGCCCTTGGGGCGGGAGTCAATAACCGTGAGGGTCTTGGAGAGGTACTTTCGGTTCGGGTACACGGTGAAGTACTCATCTGCCCAGGCTCGGGTGTAGGCTGCCAGTTCCTCGTGGCGGGCAAAGCGGTTCTCAATGCCTTCTTCATTCACGATGTGCTGAAGCTGCTTGTCCAGGGCATACATGAGGGAGAGGCAAGGTGTGGAGGTGTACTGGTAGTTCTTCTTGTCGATGAAGTCCCAGAGGGTACGCAGGTCAAAGTACAGACCGCGGTTTTCCACTTCGGCGGTGCGGTCGTAGGCCTTCTGGCTCATGGCGCAGATGGCCAGGCCGGGGGGCAGGGCAAGTGCCTTCTGGGTGGAGGTGATAAGTACGTCGATACCCAGCTTGTCGGTCTCAATCTTGGAGCCGGCGGCAGAGGAAACGGCGTCCACGCACCATACCACGTCCGGGTACTTCTTCATGACCTCGGCGATCTCTTCGACCGGGTTCTGAATGCCGGAGGAGGTTTCGTTGTGGGTCACGGTGAGCAGGTCATACTTGCCGGTGGAGAGTGCTGCATCCACCATTTCAGCGGTGGTGGGCTCGCCCATCACGCTGTCAAACTTGTCTGCGGGTATACCGTTGGTTTTGGCCATTTTGTACCACTTGTCGCCGAAGGCGCCGATGGAGAAAACTGCGGCACGCTTGGCGGTGCAGGAGCGGATGGCTCCTTCCATGAGACCGGAGCCTGACGAGGTGGAAAGGAGAATACGGTTTTCAGTGAAGAGTATCTTCTGCATGTTGTCGGAGATACGCTTCTGGATTTCGGAGGCTTTCTTGGAGCGGTGACCAATCATAGGCAGGCACATCTCCTTGAGTATGTCTTCGGAAACAACGGTGGGACCGGGAATGAACAGTTTGATTGCCATAACTGTGAAAATGAGATTGTTTAACTCTGGCATTCTATCATGCCATGCAAGCTAAGGCGAGCATAAAGTATGCTTGTGACAAAGAAGAGTGTTGCATGAACATGATTCTTTGATTATACTGGCAGCGTATGAAGCTTGTTAGCCGTTTTGTTGCTCTGATGCTGGCCTTGCTGACTGTGGAAGTCTCCCAGGCTGCGCCTGATGCTGGCGTGGTGAACCGCATTGCCGCCACTGTGAATGGGCGCCCTATCACCTCCAGTGAGGTTCGCGCTCGTCTGGCTCCTTATTTCCGCGAGCTTATGATGCTTTATCCTCGCCAGGGCCCCCGTTTCAATTCGGAATTGGTAGAAGCAAAGAAGTCTGTGCTGAACGATTTGATTGAGCGAGAGCTGGTGTTGTGCGATTTTGAAGTCAAGGGATTCAGCATCAAGGAAGATCAGGTGGAGGATGAAATCAATCGCCGAATCCTCATGCAGTACGCCGGCAATCGTAGTGAGTTCCTGGATAACTTGCGCAAGAGCGGCATGAATTACACGGAGTACCGTGAATCTGTGCGTAAGGAAATCACGGTTTCCGCTATGCGCGGTATGCGTTATGAGCGTGGTATTCCTCCCACCCCGGATGAAATCCGCGAGGAATACAAGGAAACAAGCTCAGAGTATCGCGATATCATGAAGGATCGTATCACCTACAGCAAGATTTTCATTCCGGCCATGGATCCGGATGATCCGCTGATGACGCCCGAAGAGCGTTACAAGTTGGCCGTTCGTTTGAAGGAGGAGCTTGAAAACGGTAAGTTGGAGTTTGCTGATGCCGCTCGTCGGTATTCCCGGGACGCTCACGCAAAGGATGGTGGCAGGTGGCCCTCATTGCAGCGCAATGAGTTGGCTGTGGAGTTCGCCAATGTGGTGTTTGCCGCACAGCCGGGGCAGCTTGTCGGCCCCTTGCTGGACCCCGCCGGTTTTACGTTGGTTAAGGTGCATTCCAAGAAACTTGCAGCTGCGCCATCTCTGGATACTCCGGAGGTGAAGCAGAAGGTGGATGATGCCGTGCGCCGTAAGAAGAGTGAACGCCGTTACCGCCAGTGGGTGGACCGCCTGCGCGATAAGGCTGTGATTCGTGTGTTTATCTGATCCGATCAGAAAAGCAGATTTTCAAGCCCCGGATTTTCCGGGGCTTTCTTTATACATTGCGACTGTTGCCGCTTCTGTCGGAGTTGCTTGAATTCGCTTGACTCCCGGGGGCTTGTCTGCTAGCATGAGACTATAATAAATGACTCTATTTTTTGCTATATGGTGCGAGTAAAAATCCTCAGCAAATTCGGTAACCTGAAGAATAAGAGAACCCCGGATTATGTGGACCGTGGCGGAGTTCGGTTCATATACGATGCCCTGTGCCGGGAGTATGATTGGTTGCTTGTATATGATGAAATGCCTTCAAAGGGAGAGTTTTCCGAGTGGGAAGCAGAGGAGCTGGCGTGCCCGAGAGAACAGACTATTCTGGTGACAGTGGAGCCGCCCAGCATCAAGTTGTATCCCCGGTGCTATACGTCCCAGTTTGGTTATGTGCTGACGACTCATTCGCCTGATGTTCTGCCTCATCCTAATCACAGGTACGGGGAAGGCTGCCTTGACTGGTGCGCCGGGATTCCCTACCATGAAGCGTTCAAGATGCCGGATTATCCGAAGAGTAAGACCATTGCAACAGTTTGTTCCACTAAGCAGCAGACCCATACATTGCATTCAAAACGCTATGCGCTGACGCGCTATTTGTCTGAGCGGCTGCCTGAAATGGATTGGTATGGCTGGGGCGTGAAAAAACTGGACAAGAAATACGAGGCGCAGAATGATTACCGCTACAGTATCGCAGTGGAGAATTACGTGGCACCCTATCACTGGACGGATAAGATTGCTGACCCTCTCCTCAGCCTGTGCCTCACGTTCTATGTGGGTGACCCCCGTCTGGAGGAGGTATTCCCGGCGCAAAGCTTTATTCGTATTCCCTTGGATGACCACGAAGAGGCTTATCGTATTATTCGCCAGGCTATTGATGATAATGAGTATGAGAAGCGTCTGCCGGCTATTCGTGAAGCTCGCAGGAGACTGGTGGAGAAAAATAATATGTTCAACCAGGTTGCTGAACTGGTTCTGCAGCACCAGGAAAAGTATGGAGCAGGAAGCCTGCCGTCTAAGCCCTATGTGCTGAAGGGGCGTCATCGGCTACGCCGCAATCCTTTCAATATATTGGGCGAGTGGCTCGGGACATTGAAGTATACCATGATGAGCCCTCGTTCAAAATGACCCGCAGCTTTGCGGAAATGAAACCCGGGGCAGCCATGTTCGGCTGCCCCGGGTTGTGTAGGGAAAACAAGGCTCGCGGAGATAATTACAGTTTCCAGTAATCCTCAATCCACGGAGCAGGCAATACCTTGTGATGTGCCTTGCCGTCATCGAATCCTACCACGGCCTGGTCCGGGTCGGGGTTGCCATGGAATACCAGAATCTTGGTCTTGGGTGGCTTGGGTGCCATGAACAGGTTGAAGGGGAAAATCGGGCGGCAGCAGCGCTTGTAACTCTGTGCCCAGTCATAGGGCCACCAGTTGACTTTCTTCATGGCGTAGGTCAGGAAGGCTTGTTCGGTGGGGAACTGGGTTCTGTCATGAGCGCGGTCAAACTCGCGGATGAACGTGTCGTAGATATAGCCGGACTTTCCTGCTTCGAAGCGGTAAATGGAAGAGTTTCCTATGTTGGGGCGTTTACGGAAAAGGGTCTTATGCCACTCAATCCAGTTATGGATGATGCAGTTTTCACCCGGTTTGTAATCAAAGAAGCAGTCGATATCATCCATGATGACTACATCCACATCCAGGAAAAGGGTGGGGCCTTTCAGGTCGGCAAAGCCGTCTTTGGTGATAACCAGTTTGGAGAAAATCCCCGGCCACTTCTTTTCTTCTGTGTAGCCCGGATTTTCGGGAAATGGCTGGGCATCAATGCCCTCATCGAGACCTGTAGGGTCATCCGTAACGCAGACAAAACGGAACGGACGGTGCAGGTGCTTTTTAACGGAACGGTAAAGAGTGTTAGTGTAGGCTGCTGGATAACGCTTGCCCCACTTCAGGCAGATGACGTTGCATGTTGCATCTTCGCTCATAGTACTATGAGTCTAGCTTCGAAATGCTCTCCTGTCAAGGAATTTCTGGCCTGTTTGAAAAAGAAGAAGCCCCCGGTGCGGATAACGCACCGGGGGCTGGGAAAGGAGGAGGGGGATTAATCTTCGTAGAGTTCTTTGACTCGCTCAATGAGTGCGAACGCATGACTAATCATGGCGCGTGTTTCATTAAGCAGGGTAAGGTAGAGAATACCGTTGCGCATGCCGCTTTCATCTGCAGTATTGTGCATGAGGTGGCGTGTGATGCAGTCGGCAAAGTCTTCGCTGAGCTGCTCGCGCTCTTCGAGCAGTGCATCGATACCTGCAAAATTACCAGCTTTGAGCATGTCGGTCAGGTCCGGGTAGAAACGTCCGATCTTGTTGGTAAGAGCCAGCAGGTCATCGCCCTGTTCCTTGCTGAGCCCCTGGTGGTTGTTGTCAATGTGGTTGTAACTGGCCTTGACCAGGGTGAGGAGACGTTCGCAGGTGTTCAGGGAGATTTCAGTAATGCGGAACACCAGCTGGCCGCGGTCTGCCAGTTCCTTCGGCAGTGTGCGGAGCGTTGGCAATACCTCGTTTTCTCGCAGTACTTCCAGATCTCGCTTCAGGCTGCGGCTCTTTTTGCGAAGGCGTTTGAGGGCTTCGCGGTCTTCGCTGAGCAAGGCTTTCACCATTGCGTTGTATATGCCTACCATGCGGCCCAGACGTCCACTTGCAGACTTGGCAAAGTCTTTGACTGCGGCATCATTGCGCATGTTGATGAGACGTATCTCTTCCTTGGCGCTGTTTGTGAAGAATGTGGACTTGATAAGCAGGGCACCGGCAATGACCAGCATGGTCACCATGCCCCAGAATCCGCCGTATGCCATCACAATGGCCACGATGAATGCGGCAAGACTGGCAGCCAGCGCAGTGAGGAGCCATCCGCCGATAACGGTGAGCACGCCCGTGATGCGGTATACGGCGCTGTCGCGTCCCCAGGCTCGGTCTGCCAGGGAGCTGCCCATGGCCACCATGAAGGTGACGTAGGTTGTGGAGAGCGGCAGCTTCATTTCCGTAGCAACGGAGATAAGCAGAGCAGAGACTGTCAGGTTTACAGAGCCGCGTACCAGGTCGTACAGAGCGCCGGTTTCTTCCTCGGGAGCAAGCGGGGTGAAACGCTTGCTGATGAAGTTCTGGATGCGCATGGGGGTAACGCGCTCAAAGAAACGCTTGGTGTTCAGCGTGTATCGCACCATGGTGCGTGCAGCGCTGCAGGAACCGAAACGTTCCTTACCTGTGTTGGCGGAGGAAAGCTTGAGCTCTGTTTCCGTTACTTTTCGGGCTTTCTTGGAGAAGAAAAGCGTGGTTACCATCACAAGACCCGCCGCCACAAGCCAGAGCATGTTCACATGCTGCTGCACGTCTGCCAGGCCTCCCATCTTGAGATTTGCCAGATCGCCGCCGGCGGCCAGGTGTGCTTCAGCCAGTTCCATGGATGTCTGGGAAGCCATGAACACACCAATGAAGTTCACGAGGTCGTTGCCGGCAAATGCCAGAGCAAGGGCCCCGGTTCCTGCCAGTACAGTGATGCGCAGGGTATTAACCTTGAGCCCATACTGCAGGATTGCGGCTACGACGGTCCATGCCACAAAGGCTATGATGATGGCCAGACCGAGGTTTGCATCCACCATATCCATGAATGCACCTTTCATAACCGGACTGGTCTTGAGCCCCTTGAATACGGCAAAGTAGGAAATGGCGGTGAAAGCAAAGCCACACCAAACCGGGCCGATGAGGCGGTACATGCGCTGGTAGTGGAAAGTGTAGAGCAGACGCGCCAGCCACATTACAAAGGTGCCCACGGTGAATGCAATGGCTACGGAGCAGAAGATTCCGGATACAATGAAGAATACCTTGTCCGTGTTGATATAGTCTGCAAGTGAACCGGGACCGTCACCTATGTTGAAGTATGCCATACCCAGGGCGGAACCCAGCAAGGCAAAGATGAGGGATACCGTGGTGGAGGTGGGCAGCCCAAGTGTGTTGAAGATGTCCAGCAGAATTACGTTGGCCACCATAACGGCCAGGAAGAGGAGCATCACCTCGTGGAAGGTGAACATGCTGGGAATGAAGACGCCGCTGCGTGCGATTTCCATCATGCCACTGGAGAAGGAGGCGCCCAGCAACACACCCACCGCGGCCACAGCTACCGCACCTGTGTAGGTGCCGGCACGGCTGCCGATGGAGGAGTTAAGGAAGTTACAGGCGTCATTGCTTACGCCTACCACCAGCCCGAAGACCGACAGCAGCAGAAGCATACCGTAAATGACGTAGTATGTAGTGTCCATATAGAGTCGCACCTTTCTATCATGTTGCGGAGAGAAAGACAAGAAAAATCGCCAATCTGGCTAAATTGTCACACAATTACAGGCGCGTAGGCGTGCATGACAGATATTTGTGGTCAACCGGTGTTGTGAGCCGTGATAGATGCTTGACGTGCCATTTTTCTAAGAGTACAATCCGGGCAATGAACACCGAATCTATCAAGAGTACTCCATTGTGCGATAAGCATGTGGAACTTGGAGCCAAGATGGTACCCTTCGCCGGGTGGAACATGCCTGTGCAGTATACAGGTATTATTGATGAGCATAACACCGTACGTACTGCTTGTGGTGTGTTTGATATTTCCCACATGGGCCAGTTCCTCGTGAGCGGGGAAGGTGCCACAGAGTGGCTCAATTCCATGTTCACCAACAATCTGAATAAGCTGGTGGACGGCATGGGGCAGTACTCCATGATGCTCAATGAAAAGGGCGGCGTTATTGATGACCTTATCATTTACCAGGTGGCCAAGGATGATTTCTTCGTGGTGGTGAATGCCTCCATGATTGACGAGGACTACGCCTGGCTCACAGCCCACAAGCCTGAAGGTATCTCCCTGGTGAACAAGAGCGCCGACTACGTGGGCCTGGCAGTGCAGGGCCCTGCTTGTGAGGAGGTGTTCGCCAAGCTTTGCCCCGGTGTGGAGCTGCCCGTGCGCAACGGTATTCTCATGTTCGAGTGCGAGGGCGATGCCCTCGTAGTGTGCCGCACCGGTTACACCGGCGAAAACGGCTATGAGTTCTTCTGCCCCGCCGATAAGGGCGTGAAGTGGTTCGAGAAGGTGATGGAGTGCGGCGCCAAGCCCTGCGGCCTCGGTGCTCGCGACAGTCTGCGTCTCGAGATGTGCTATTCCCTCAACGGCAGCGACCTTTCACCCGAGAAGACCCCGCTGGAGGCCGGTCTCTCCTGGTGCTGCGACCTCACCAAGGAATTCATTGGTGTTGAGGTGCTCCGCGCCCAGAAGGCCGAGGGCCGCCCCACCGCTCTGGTGGCTATCGAATACACCGGCAAGGGCGCTCCTCCCCGCCACGGTTATGAAGTGCAGCTGCCGGACGGCACGCCCCTGGGCGAGCTCTGCAGCGGCGTTCTTTCTCCCTCTCTGGGCAAGGGCATCGGCATGGCCTATGTTCCCACCGCCCTGGGCAAGGTCGGCACCGAGGTGAACATCATTGTTCGCAATAAGGCCGTTCCCGCCATCATCGTCAAGAAACCTTTCCTTAAAAAGTAACCCCCATCCCCAATCATCATATTATGAGCAATCCCGTAGAATACAAGTACTCCGAAGAGCACGAGTGGATCAGCCCCATCGTTGACGGCATCGTTACCCTCGGCATCACCGACCACGCCCAGTCCGAACTGGGTGACGTGGTGTACGTTGACCTCCCCTCCGTGGGCGACACTTTCTCCAAGGGCGACAGCATCGCCGTTGTGGAGTCTGTGAAGGCAGCTTCCGATGTGTACACCCCCGTTTCCGGTGAGGTGGTAGAGGTGAACGAGGCTCTGGATGCTGAGCCCGGCACCGTGAACAGCGACGCTATCGGCGAAGGCTGGATCTGCAAGATTAAGCTTGATGACCCCTCCGAGCTGGACGCAATGATGGACGCCGCCGCTTACGAGGAGTTCTGCAAGTAAAGATTCTCCCGGCCGCATTCCCCACCCGGGAATGCGGCCTTTTCTGTTTTTAATCAAAATTATCATACGTTATCACTATGATTACTGCTCAGACTCCCTTTGCTCCCCGTCACCTGGGTTCAGCCGGTGCCGAGCTGCAGGAGATGCTCAACGTAGTCGGCTTCAGCAGCCTGGATGAAATGACCGATACCATCGTGCCGGCAGATATCCGCCTGAAGGCCCCGCTCGACCTGCCCGCTCCCATGGCAGAGCAGGAGGCTCTGGATGCCCTGCGCCAGGTGCTTTCCGCCAACAAGCCCGTGCACAGCCTTATCGGCCAGGGCTACTACGGTACCTACATGCCCGCTGTGATTCAGCGCAATGTGTACGAGAATCCGGGTTGGTACACTGCCTACACTCCCTACCAGCCGGAAATCGCCCAGGGCCGTCTGGAGATGCTCATGAACTACCAGACCATGATTGCTGGCCTCACCGGTCTGCCCGTGGCTAATGCTTCCATGCTGGACGAAGGCACCGCCGCTGCCGAGGCTGTGCATCTCTGCGTTGATTCCAAGCGCAAGAGCGATACTTTCTTTGTGGCCGATACCTGCTTCCCGCAGACGATCGATGTTATCCGCACCCGCTGCGAGACCACGGGCGTTAATCTCATCGTGGGTGATTGGAAGAGCTTCGACCCCGCCTCCATCCCGACCCTGGCCGGCGTGCTCGTGCAGTACCCGGACAACGCCGGTTCCGTAGAGGATTACAGCGAATTCTTTGCCAAGTGCCACGCTGCCAAGGTGCTCTGCGTGGTGGCGGCAGACCTGCTGGCCCTTACCGTGCTGAAGGACCCCGGTTCCTTCGGTGCTGATGTGTGCGTGGGCACCACCCAGCGTTTCGGCATCCCCATGGGCTACGGCGGTCCCGCCGCTGCGTACATGGCCTGCACCGATGCGCTGAAGCGCAAGCTGCCCGGCCGCTACATCGGTCTCTCCGTGGATAAGGACGGCAAGCCGGCCTACCGTCTGGCTCTCCAGACCCGCGAGCAGCATATCCGCCGCGAGAAGGCTACCTCCAACATCTGCACTGCCCAGGTGCTCACCGCTCTGCTCAGCACCTTCTACGCCATGTACCAGGGCCCCGAGGGCCTGAAGAAGGTGGCTCTTACCGCCCATAAGCTGGCTGCCGGCTTTGCCGCTGCTGCCGCCAAGGCTGGATACACGCTGCCCGTGGCCAATTACTTTGACACCGTTCAGGTAAGCTGCCCCGGCAAGGCTGCCGGGCTCGTGGCTGCTGCTCTGGAGTCCGGTTACAACATCCGCCTGGTGGATGCCGATACCATTTCCGTCTCCTTCGACGAAACCACCACCTGCTGCGATGTGAAGGCTCTCTGCAAAGCCCTGGGCATGGAGAAGCCCTGCTGCAAGTGCATGCCCGAAGAGCCCACCTGGGATGCTGCCTTCAACCGCACCACTCCCTTCTGCGAGGAAAAATGCTTCAATCTCTTCCACTCCGAAACGGAGATGATGCGCTACATCCACCGACTGGAGGCCAAGGACCTGGCGCTGAACGAAGCCATGATTCCGCTGGGTTCCTGCACCATGAAGGCCAACTGCGCCGCTATCATGATGCCCATCACCTGGCCGGAGGTTGCCACGCTGCATCCCTTCGCTCCGAAGGACCAGTGCCAGGGCATGCGCGCCATGCTCGAGCAGCTCAAGCAGTGGCTCGCCACCGTTACCGGTTTCCACGGTGTTTCCCTGCAGCCCAACAGTGGCGCTGCCGGTGAATTTGCCGGTCTGCTCACCATCCACCGCTACCAGGTGGCTCAGGGGCAGGGGCACCGCAACGTGTGCCTCATCCCCAACTCCGCCCACGGCACCAACCCCGCCTCCGCCGCTATGGCCGGCTTTGAAGTGGTGCCCGTGAAGTGCGATGAGAAGGGCAATATCGATGCCGAGGACCTCAAGGCTCAGGCTGAGAAGTACCGCGATAACCTGGCTGCCCTCATGGTGACCTATCCCTCCACCCACGGTGTGTACGAGAGCGGCGTGGCCGACCTCTGCCGCATCATCCACGAGAACGGCGGTCAGGTATACATGGACGGCGCCAACATGAACGCTCAGATTGGTCTCACCAACCCCGGCACCATCGGGGCAGACGTGTGCCACCTGAACCTGCACAAGTCCTTTGCCATGCCGCACGGCGGCGGCGGCCCCGGCGTGGGCCCCATCTGCTGCGCCGAGCACCTCACCCCCTATCTGCCGGATCACTGCATCTCCGGCGAGGAGCAGAAGACCGCAGCCGTTTCCTCTGCCGAGTACGGTTCTGCCGCTCTCTGCCCTATCACCTGGATGTGGCTGGCCATGATGGGCCACGAGGGCCTCAAGCTCTCCGCCCAGATGGCTATTCTGAACGCCAACTACATCGCCAAGCGTCTGGAGAACTACTTCCCGACCCTGTACTCGGGCGAGGGTGGTCTGGTGGCCCACGAGTGCATCCTGGATACCACCATCATGCTCGGCAAGAGCCACCTCTCCGTGGACGACATGGCCAAGCGCCTCATGGACTACGGCTTCCACGCCCCCACCATGAGCTTCCCGGTGCACGATACTCTCATGGTAGAGCCCACTGAGTCCGAAAGCAAGGCTGAGCTCGACCGCTTCATCGAGGCCATGATTGGTATTCACGGCGAAATGACCGCCGTAGCCGAAGGCAAGGTGCCCGCCGATGACAACGTGATGGTGAACGCCCCGCACACCGCCCTGGCTGT
>DEPT01000050.1:1231-5321 GCA_002358905.1 Akkermansiaceae bacterium UBA3385 | reverse complement strand
CTGCACAAGTTCTGGCCCGGCTGCTCCCGCGTGGACAACACCTACGGCGACCGCAACTTCTGCTGCTGCTGCGATACCCTCGCCCAGTGCGAGCTGTAAAGCCCAGTACCAGAAACCAGAAAATCACACGGCCGGGGAGCAATCCCCGGCCTCTTTTTCTTGTCGGAGCGCAGGACTTCAGTCCTGGCGAGCAATGGATTGGGTAGTAGTGCAAGTGTGCCCGCTGCTTTTCGCTAATGCTCTATCAGTCTGTCTGGGACTATGTAAATTCAAGATTCAATCTTAAATTTGCATAAAATGAACCAAGGACATGAAACCGGATAAGGCTCCTTTCCTGCCGATTATGTGCAATTTTTGCCCGAAGTTCCTGCCGATTATGTGCAATTTTTACCAAAAGTTCCTGCCGATTATGTGCAAAAGACTTGCTAATCCATCTAAAATGAGAGAGATAGAATAAATGGTGGAAAATAGGTGCGATATGAACATCGTGCCAGTCGAAGTGAAGGCCGAAACCAACACTAGGGCAAAGAGCTTGCTCAACTACTGCCGCAAGTATACGCCCCCTGTGGCCGTACGTTGTTCCATGAATGACTACTTCACCTCGCAGCTCTCATTAACTGACGAATTAACAACTCGCCTGGTAGACCTACCCCTCTATGCGGTATTCCTCATGCCTTCGCTGCTCACTCCGCGCCCTAAGGCTGAACATGTGAGCTGATATTCTTTCTTGGAGATGCATCAAAAAATGACGAAACGATGTGGAATAGACTTTGTTAGACTTTTTTCTGCATCGTATGTCGGTTATGGGGGGATTCTTGCTTGCTCGGAGGGGGCTTTTGGGGTAGACTACGCGCGTAGACGTGATAGTATTACCCTATGAAACCCGAACAAGAAGCAAGATTGCAGATAGACCGTCAGTTAGAAGTGTCTGGGTGGCGTGTTTCCAAGGATAAGAATGCTTGGCGTAATGGGGATGCTGTAGCTATTGAGGAATGGATATTCCCAAATGGTATACGGGCAGACTATTTGCTTTTTGTAGAAGGTAAGGCAATTGCTGTTGTAGAGGCAAAACCTGCCCAAACCTTGATGGGAGGGATTCATCATCAGGCGGACCAATATGCTGCGTCTCTTGATGGACTGACACCGGCTTGGCGCCGTCCATTACCCTTTATATATGTGGCAAATGGTACGGTTGTGTTGTATGCTGACAGGCGAGATAAATATAGCCGACAACGCTTAGTTTTTTCGTTCCATCGACCTGAAACATTGATACGTTGGGCAAAAGAGGGGGATTCTACACTCCAAAACAGATTGATGTCTTTGCCTGATATATCGTTACCCTCTGAGTTGAATTTGCGTCAGTGTCAAATAGAAGCAATAGAAAATCTGGAAGACGCATTTAAGGCGCAGAAACGACGTGCG
This sequence comes from Akkermansiaceae bacterium UBA3385, assembly GCA_002358905.1. Lineage (GTDB taxonomy): Bacteria > Verrucomicrobiota > Verrucomicrobiia > Verrucomicrobiales > Akkermansiaceae > Akkermansia. Next base: position 3,899 of record DEPT01000050.1, on the reverse strand, counting down.
TATCTGCATGTAGCTACTGGTGCGGGCAAGACGTATACTGCCTGCACGTTTTGCCATCGCTTGGTAAAATATGCCCGGGCTCGACGTATATTGTTCCTTGTTGACCGTGGAAACTTGGGTGTGCAGGCGTATGGCGAGTTCTCTAATTGGCCTGTTCCGGAGACTGACCGTAAGTTTTCTGAAGAATATGAAGTTCTTCGTTTAACGCGAAATCGTATAGAAGGCAATCCCCGAGTGGTTATTTCGACTATTCAACGGGTTTATTCCATTCTGACACATGCCGATGATAATAGCGTGGACGACGATACTTTGTCGGAGAATGATACGCCGAAGGAAGCCGTATATAATGCAGAACTCCCCCCCGAATATTTTGACTTTATTGTAGTGGACGAATGCCATCGTTCAATTTACAAGAACTGGCGTAAGGTTTTAGAGTATTTTGATGCAACAATTATTGGACTGACTGCTACAGAAACCTCTTTGACTACCAGCTTTTTTGATAATAACCGAGTAGCTAATTATAGCTATGCCCAGTCGGTGAAAGATGGTGTCAATGTCGGATATTGTATATACCGCATTCGTACTCAGAAAACCGAGTATGGAGGAGAGTTGGTTGCAGGGGGCGAATTTCCTGCTTTCCGAAAAGACCTGCTGACTCAGGTCCTCGATGATACAGACCTAGTGGAGAATATTCCTTATGAGGGGACAGATTTGAACCGCTTTGTGGAATCTGAACCACAAGTCCGGACGGTTGTTCAGGCCTATAAGGATGCGATTTACTCAGATTTGTATCCTGATCGAAAGACACCAGATGAGGAGTATAATATCAACTATATACCGAAGACTCTTATTTTTGCCCAGTCTGATGCTCATGCAGAGTTGATAACTCGCGTTGTGCAGGAAGTGTTTGGCCGCGGGGACGCCTTTTGCAAGAAAGTGACGTATAGTGTAACCGGTGTAGATTCTCAAACGCTCGTTAAGCAGTTCCGTACCGATCCCTGTTTCCGGGTCGCTGTAACTGTTGATATGATAGCCACGGGGACTGACGTCAGACCTTTGGAGGTTGTGTTGTTTATGCGCGATGTGAAAAGCGCAACGTATTATCAGCAGATGTATGGCCGCGGTTGCCGTACCATTTCAGACCAGGATTTGCGGAATGTAACTCCCAATGCCCGCTCAAAGGATTTCTTTTATCTGGTGGATGCGGTTGGAGTGACTGAGCATACCATGGTTACTTCGCTTCCTCCTCTCACAACTCCTCCAACTGAGTCGCTTGAAACGCTGATGGAAAAGGCGTACAAATGCGAGCTCGATGAAGAGAAGTGGCAGTCTTTGGCTTACCGGTTGAATCTGTTGGTGAATAAGAGTAGGAAAATGGGGCATTTCAAAGAGATGGATGCCATTCGCTTTGAAGAAGAAAACGGTTGTGATATTGATGAATTAGCTGTTGCTGAAGGTGAAGTTTTTGGTCTGCCGACTTTGGTGCAAAGATTACAGGCACGCAATGATTCCTCGTATTCGTATTGCTTTGCTCCTTTTTACCGAAATCTAATCATTGAATTGTATCGTAAGAATTCAATCTGGGTAGATACATCGCCTGACCATGTTATCGATGTTGGATTTTCAAAAGCTACCGCAGAAAAATTGACTCATGATTTCCGCTCCTGGATTGAGTCAAACAGGGATAGAATTCATGCGTTGCGTCTTCTTTTTGCTGTGGGCGAGAAACAAACTCCGCTACTGCTTGCGGATTTGGAAGATTTATTGAGCGAAATGAAGAAGGCAGATGCCAGATACACGGTCGATTCACTATGGCGTAATTATTCAATACTGGCACCGGAGCAATGCCAGAAGCTGGACAAAAAGGGGACTGTCATTGCAGATGTTATCCAGCTGGTCAAGTATGCCATGAAAGTAGAGTCCCATTTGCAGCGGTTTAATGGTATTGCTCGCCAGCGGTTTGAATTGTGGCTTGGACGAAAGAAAAAGGCTGGTATTGAATTTTCAGAAGAACAAAGAAAACTTTTGAATAAGATTGCCGAATTGATAGCAGAATATCTTACATACGAGCTTGCAGATATCAGAGAACATGATGGCGCACTGGTAGCGCAGTGCAAGAAAGCCGGCTTGTCCGGCTATGAGAAAGAACTTTATAACGCACTAGTAGCATAATGAGTAAAGAACAGGTGAATATTGGGGATAAAGTGTGGAAGATGGCTGGTGTTCTTAAGAATGCCGGTATTGCATTTACTGATTATGTGGCGCAGCTCACATATTTGCTTTTCCTCAAGATGGAGGAAGAAAATAAGGAGACCTATGGAGATAGCATTGCCTTGCCAGAAGGATGTTCATGGAACGATTTGCAGGATTTGGATGGCCAGGAGTTGATAGATAAATACGAGGCCATGCTGGAGATTTTGTCTCGACAGAACAACATCCTGGGTGTCATTTATCATAAAGCTCGCAATCTGATTAATCTCCCTGTCCATCTCAAGAGAGTTATCGATATGATCGCCCGCGAGGACTGGTTGGCAATAGATGTTGACGTAAAGGGTCAGATATATGAAAGTATTCTGGATAAAAATGCATCTTCAGAAAAGGGTGCAGGTCAGTATTTCACTCCGCGAGCTTTGATTCGTGCCATTGTGGAAGTGATGCAGCCGACTGC
>DEPT01000050.1:0-1099 GCA_002358905.1 Akkermansiaceae bacterium UBA3385 | reverse complement strand
AAAAAAGATGGCATTACGGGTAATGATTTCACTCCATTGATTGTGAGCCTGTGTTCCATGAATATGTATCTTCATGGTATTTTCTCTGTGGAGGATGCCGAGGATAAATCTCTTTGCCCCATCCAATGTAGGGATACCTTGCGCTCACCGGAAGATCGGGCTTTCGATATGATTCTGGCCAATCCTCCGTTTGGCACAGCTGCTAATAACATTGATGGAGAAAAAACGGGAGAGTTGACCGAGGAGCGTTTCTTCGCTACTACTTCAAATACTCAGTTGAATGCATTGCAGCATATTATGGCTGTGCTCAAGGAGACTGGCCGTGCTGCCGTAGTATTGCCTGATAATGTCCTTTTTGAAAGTGGTGCAGGCGAGCAGATAAGAAAGCGTTTGCTGGAACAGTACAACCTGCATACTATTCTGCGCTTGCCTACAGGGTTGTTCTACGCTCAGGGCGTAAAAGCTAATGTGTTGTTCTTTGACCGCCATCCGCTCGATAATAGAAAGCATCACACGCAACGTGTCTGGGTGTATGATTACCGAACCAATGTTAAGCATACGTTAAAGCAGAATCCTCTGAAACGAGCCAATCTTGATGAGTTTGTCTCCTGCTATTGTGCCGGTAATTTGGCTGCCCGAAAAGAAACCTGGTCCGAGCAGAATCCAAATGGGCGTTGGCGTAGCTTCCCCTACGAGGAAATTGTTTTGCGAGATAAAACGAATCTCGATATCAAGTGGCTTAAGGAGGAATCCGATGATATAGAGGGGTCTATTCCGGAGCTTTTGAAAATGCTGGAACAAGAGTTAGCTAAGGAACAAGCAGCATTTGACACGCTTAAAGAGTTGCTCAAAGAAACTTCTCTCGGAATCTGATTATGAGTGATAAAATCGAACAGATTATAGAAGCTCTTCGAAAAAAGATTCTGGAGTCTGCTATACGTGGAGAATTGGTGCCTCAGAATCCGGATGATGAGCCAGCTTCTGTATTGCTTGAACGCATTGCCGAAGAACGAGAGAAGCTTATTCGGGAGAAGAAAATCAAGAAGCCTAAAACAACGTCTCGAATCTTTAGACGTGATGGGCATTTCTATGAGTCCAT
>DEPT01000075.1:8001-8225 GCA_002358905.1 Akkermansiaceae bacterium UBA3385 | reverse complement strand
AAGGCTGGCCTGAGCTGCAGGCTGTTCTTGATAACGACGAGCGTATCACCATCAAGTAATTGCCGTAATTTTTAACGCCGAAGCGACCGGCACGGGTGGGGAACTGCCCGCCGGTCGCTTCTCTTTTCTGCGCAGCCATGACAGAGGATGAACAATTTATGCTGCTTGCCATGCGTGAGGCTGAGAAAGCCCGCGAGGTGGGCGAGGTGCCCTGCGGCTGCGTG
>DEPT01000075.1:0-7860 GCA_002358905.1 Akkermansiaceae bacterium UBA3385 | reverse complement strand
AAGCTGCCGTGGGCGATTGGCGTCTGGAGGGCTGCACAGTTTACGTAACCAAAGAACCTTGCCCCATGTGCGCTGGTGCGCTGGTGCATTGCAGACCCGACCGCGTTGTGTTCGGTATTCCCGACCCCAGGGGCGGCGCCTGTGGGGGGTGGATTAACCTGCTGGATTCCAACCCGCCGCTGAATCATAAATGTGAGGTGCAGGGTGGTGTGCTGGGAGCTGCCTGTCTGGAGCAATTCCAATCTTTTTTTCGTGCAGCACGAGCTGCCGCAAAGGAACGCAAACGCCGCGAACGCGAGGAGGTAAACAATGATTCCGCAGATTGAAATCTATGTGAATGTGGAGAATGGCTGGGTGACGGAGACGCTGGCAGAGCGGTTTCGCGAGGCTCTGCAGGCTCTGCTGCCAGAGCTGATGTCTGCGCCCAAGGGACCGGACCATGTGCTCAGCGATCTGGATGTGGTGGAAATCTCCATTGTGGATGATCCAACGATTGCCGAAGTGCATGGTGAATTTCTGGATGACCCCACCGCGACAGATGCCATCACATTTCCTTATGGCGAGGTCCTGGTGAGTTGTGATACAGCGGCTTCCTACGCAGCGGCCCACAATTTGCCCCGGGAGCAGGAGCTTTTCCGCTACATGGTGCATGGGCTTACGCATTTGCATGGGTATCTGGACTATGACCCCGCTGACCGCGAGTCACTCTTTGCTGTGCAGGAACCGCTGGTAGCCCGCTATTTTCCGTCCGGAAATTGACGGCCAGACCCGCTGGCATGCAGTTCAGTTGGCACGTGAGAAAATTATCAATGTGGGGATAACACCCTTTTGGGATTGACTTCCGGCTTTGTTGGGGGTATACACAGTGTCGCTATGAGTTTTCTGCCGTGGATGACAATGGCCGCTGCATCGGTGGCTGTAGATCAGCTGGAGTGGGTGCCTCAGCCTGGAGATGCAGGCTATACTACGAGCCCCCGTCATCATTTCCGTTGGATGATGGAAAATGACTCCGCCTTTGTGAATGATCGTAATTATTCCCACGGTTCGCGCTTTGACTATGCTCAGAATCTGGCAAAGAACCCGGACCATGCTCTGGGGGTGAGCCTGACCCAGAACATTTATACGCCGGATTACCACACCGATGGCGCCGTGGAGAGGCAGCATCCCTATGCCGGCTACCTGGCGCTGGGTGTGGCGCATTTGTTCAGTGGTGAATACGTTGGCAACTGTGTTGAGTTTCAGCTGGGTACAACCGGCAAGCCTTCCGGTGCCGGAGAAGTGCAGGACCTTGTGCACAAGTCGTTGGGGCTGGAGCGGTGGGATGGCTGGGGAGACCAGATTCCCAGCGAGGTGACATTCCAGCTTTCTTCCCAGCAGGATTACCGCCAGCAATGGGCGGAATCGACTCTTTCCAATGGTTTGCAGACGGATGGTATTTTCTATTCCCGGGAAGAACTGGGTACGGTTTCCATTGCCGCTGGTGCCGGGTTCAGTTTCCGTATTGGCCGCAACCTGCCGCCAGCCATGCAGGTGACACGCAATAATGCTGCAACATTCGGCATCGGGGCCATTCGCAAGGATGGGTATGACCCCTCTGCGTCCTCCTGGTTTGTGGTGGCTGGTGCTTCGGTGGACTATGTAGCTCGCGATATGTTCATTGACGGCGGCGTATTCCATGATTTTGACCGCACCTGTGGCCGCACTCCGTGGCAGGTGGAAGGTCGCCTTGGCCTGGGGGTGCGCCGCAAGGGGGTAGATTATTATGCCGGTGGCTTCATGCGCTCCCGCGGATACCGCACGCAGCGCGACAACACGGCTATGGGTACATTCTCCATGACTTTCCATTGGTAAGATGAGTACATTCCTTAAGGCAGGTATCATGGTTCTGGGGGCGGCATGTGTGCTGCTGCTGGCCGGAGCTTTCCCGCTGATGGGGGCTCCAGAGGTATATCGCTCCGGGGGTGTGCTGGTTCTGGGGGCTCTGTCGGTTCTTCTTTGTCTGTGGGGTGGTTGGCGCTTGGCGGTTGGTCGCCGCGTTCAGTTAGTGGCCGGACTGGCTTTCCTGTTTTTCACGGTAACGGGGCTGGTCATGTTGGTGGAGTATGGCGCCAAGGCATTGGAATATGCCGGTATAGGTGGGGCCATGTGGGCTGGTTTTGTGGGAATGGGCTGTGTGGCACTTACCGGCGTGGTATTCATGGCTGTATTCGGCTACCTCTGTTACCGGGTCATGAATCTCCGTATCTTGTGGCTGGCCGGTCTGCATTGGGCTGTGGCTTTGCTTGGTATGGGGGCTTTTGTGGATGCCGCTTTTGAGGTTCGGGGGCCGGTCTCGCTTCCGGCGGATGGCAAGACAGAGTTGACGGAGCTCCATCTGGACGATGGACGGCGGATTCCCCTGGAATTCCGACTCCGGGTGGATGATTTTGTGGTGCAGCATTACGATGATGCCACCTACGTGCTTTATTCCTTTGAGAATGGTGTGCCTGTTGCCACGCAGCAGGTGGAGCGCCGGGGGGATTCCCTGTGCCTTGGCGAGGAGACATGGCCGGTGGATTCCTTGAAAAGCGAACCCGGCAAGCCTCATCCTTTTCTGATGTTGCCGGGTACACCTGCCCGGATTCTGATGCAGCATCCCGGCACGGTGCGCGACTACTGCGCCCGCATAGTGGCATTTACAGATCACCGTGGCCGCCCGGAAACCCGCACGGCTGAGCTGCGGGTGAATACGCCCTTTGCCTGCAAGGATTGGCGATTCTCTCTCTCCTCGTATCGGGAGCAGGGCGGGCAGACTGAGGTGCTGATGCAGGCGCGTCGGGCTCCGGGGCGGTTTGCCGCATTGTGCGGTATGGTGGGTATCATGGTATGCACCGCTGTCTGGTGCTGGTGGAGAAAGGAGGATTTAGCGTGATTTTCTGCATATACTCACTGACCATTTTTTCGCTACTGCTTTGTGGTGTCAGCACCCTGTGCTCCTGTTTGAATCGCCAGGAGGAAAGCCGCCGGGCATTTGCTGCGGCCTGGGTGGGTGCGTTGCTGCTTTTTGTGGCAGACTGGATTCTGGCGCAGGCTCCACCATTTGGCAACATGCGCCATGTGCTTGCCTTTTTTCCGCTGGTCATGGTTCCTGCTGCTTTGTATTTGCGCCGTTACCGTGGGCTGGAGCTTACCGGCTGGCTGGCTGCTGCTTCGGCCCTTGCTCTGGTGGGCGCACTGTGCATGCCCCTGCAGGCTACCTGGCGGCAGATGCCGGCTTTGCAATCCCCCTGGTTTGCTCCGCATGTCATTGCCTATGTTGTCTCATACGGGCTCATGACCGTGGCCGCCTTACTCACACTGGCATCATTCCGCAATGAATCACGGTTGCAGGCGGCCGATGCCGTGGTGCGTCTGTCCTTGCCCTTCATGACTTTCGGTTTGTGGAGCGGTGCCATCTGGGCCGATGCCGCCTGGGGGGGCTACTGGGCATGGGACATCAAAGAAGCCTGGTCGCTTCTTACCTGGTGCATCTACCTCATCTACCTGCATGTGGAAGCATATCCTGCTTTTGCAGGCTGGCGCCGTCCTTTGCTGCTGCTTGGTTTTGCTGCCGTGGTGGTGACCTTCCTGGTGGTAAACCTGCTCCCCCGCATAGAATCCCTGCATTCCTACGCCCGATAAACGCTGTTTCGGCCTTTCTTCTTGCATTGTCGGAGCAAGAAGGGTATACTGCCCCCAATCAGTTAATCCTTTCTTGCGTATGAAACCACACTTGCCCAAATATCTACTTTCTGCTGTACTGGCGGCTTCACTTTATGCTTCTGCCGTGGAAATTACCGGAATCCCGAATGGTGAGTACGGCGGCTGTCATTATGAGGATTCTGTATTGACCTTGAATAGCGATATTGTCTGGCCTGAGTGGGATTCTTCCGCCGGAGAATATTCGCCATGGATTGATTGGCAGAGTGCCTCGGGCGGTACATTGAGCGGCTCCGGCTCTCTCAGTGCCCCGGATAGTTGCAAGGAATGCTTTGATTTTCAAGTTGGATATCACGCAGGTGAGTCTGATACGCTTGTTTTCACAATCGAACGCGGAATTACCATGCGTAATGTCTGGGTGAGTGCGTATTCTGTCTCTTTGGTCTGTAATAACACCTTTGAGAATGCAGAGTTTGATGCAGAAGGAGGGTACATTGATTTGAGCAATGCCACGTTGAAAGGCAGCAGTATCTATGACTTGGAATACAATACTCGCATAAAGCGCAGCACGTTTAACATTAAGGAGAAAAATAGCTCCATTTATGTAGATGGCTACAAGGATAATTACGATTATGAAGGTGGTGATTATGATGACGATGCGTATGGAGTAAGTGGTACGTTGAAAAATCCTGTTCTGGAGGGCGATGTTGTACTGGATGCCGGTGGTACATCCTTTGGTTCTGCCGAGAAAAGGTGGGATATAAATGATGATTCCGATTTGAAAGCCTACGTTGCTTTTTCTGCGGATAGTCAGGGAGAGTTTTCAACCTTGGAAATTACCGGAAGCCTGGACATCAAGACAAAGACGGCTGTCGTTTTTCATGGTGACCAGCAGGATACCTACCTGGGAACAACGTACGATTCTGTTACCGGTTGGCATGCAGCCCAAGACCATTGGACCTCCGCATATATTTTGCCTGATTCTTCCCAATGCCTCATCATTTGCTCGTCAGTGAAGGAAAGCGAACTTCAACGGCTCGTGCCATATCAGTTCAAGGTGGATTACGTCGAAACAAGCTATTATGACGAGTCGGAAAATATTGACCATGGCTATGAACTGGAGGGTTATGCCTACACGAAGCCTGTTTCCGGTGGCTCGTTTTATGCTGTTGCCGGGGCTGATGGCAGGGTGTATATCTATTTCACAACGGATGGCACTCAGGTGTCTCCCCCGGATATTCCTGAGAATCCGGACTCCCCAGTCATTCCGGATACGCCTGTGACGCCTGATGAGCCTGAGATTCCTGATACGCCTGTGGCGCCTGATGAGCCGTTGGATAGCTCATACATCACCGCTGCGGCAGGGGAATCCGTGGTCCTGGGCAGCTCTTCTTCTACAACGCCATCCATTACCCGTAAGGTGTACCTGAATGGTGGTACTGTTGATGCCCGCAACCTGACGAGTAACCTGTTGAACAACGATGTAATTATAGGTTCGTCAGGTACGCTTAAGACCTTTTCATCTCAAACGATGACTCTGACAGGAAGCAAGTCAGTGAATTACAGTATTACAGGCAGTAGTTCATACAGCCCCGGAGCTAAACTTGTTGTGGGTTCCTATGGCAGTTCTGGAACGATTAGTCTGAATGGAACGACATATGCGACTGCGTCTGTGGATGTTCAAGGTGGCAACCTTACTATCAGCAGTGCGGCTACTCTGGGACTTGGACAGTATGGGGAGCTGCTTAATTTGAGCCGTTCCGGAACGAGTGCCACAAACTTCGGTCTTATCAAGACCGGTGTGGAAGTGGGGGATGGTGCCAGTCTGCTGAATCAGAATATGGTTCAGGGCTCCGTCTCTATTGCTTTCGGCGGGACTGTTGTTAACAACGGGAGGATAACGGGCGGAATTCAGGTTGCTTCCGGTGGCAGGCTGTATGGGAGTGGTAGTTTTGGCAACACTGTTCTGCAGTCAGGGGCTGAATTAAACGTAGGAAACAGCCCAGGTTATCAACATCATGACCATCTGACACTTGGTAATGAGTCAGAGTTGAATTTCACCGTGGACGGAACTGTTGCTGCCAATTTGACCAGCAGTGGCTCAGGAACATATTCGGTGTTGAATGTCGGGAATTTGAAGGGCCTGTCATCGTACGAAAATGTCATTGTCAATGTGGAAATAACATCTGATGTGGATGCGTACCTGACAGCTCCGGTTGTTCTTACTCTTTTGCAGGCTGATAATGCTGATTTGCGTTCAGATAATTTCGAATTCAACCTGGTGGATAATGGTTGGCTTTCTGAAGACGCAACACTGCAGTGGGATGAAAACACCAACAGTTTGCAATTGACTATCCATTCCTCTGGTAGAAAACTGGTATGGGCCGGAGACAAAAATGCCGTTTGGCGGTCCGGGGCATACGGATGGATGAATGGACAATACTTCACAGATGGTAGTTCAGTTGAGTTCAATAATGCCGGAGTTATCAAGATGGTAGGAACAGTGAGCCCCAATGCTATTGTCGTGAATAATGATGGAAAACTTTCATTCAAAGCGGCTAAAGGTGTTTATGCCAATATTGCGGGCTCCGGAAGCCTTACCAAGAAAGGTGCCGGCACACTGACGCTTAATGATGGAAATAGCTCATGGACGGGCGATATTTACATGATGAGCGGCATACTTAAAGTCAGCGGTTCCAGCTCTCTTGGCCGTGGAACGGTATACCTGGAGGGCGGCACGCTGAATCTCGCCTCTAAGGTGGTCGGCAATGATATTGAACAGTCGGGTTCTGCTTGTATTAAGAGCGGTAAGAAGTTTGCTGGCAGTTACACCTTGTCTGATGGGGAGTTGTTGCAGGGTTCTGCTTTGAACATTGGCTCATATCAGACCGCTGTATTGGAGCGTGGCCGTGTGAATGGTACCATTTCCGGCTCCGGTACGACGCAGGTTACTGGAATGGTGGCAGTGGGTGAGAAGGGGCAGATTAAGACTGAGTCCTTGACTTTGTCCTCAGGTGCGTCTCTGACCACTAGCATGAAAGGACTGAAAATGGCAAAAACTTCTGCACTGAACGTGTACGATGGTGCTGAGTTGAAGCTTAACGGGGGTGTGAAGGCACATAGTCTGTATGTTTCAGATGCAACAGTGCGCAGCTATTCCAGTAAACCGGCCTCTTTGTTAATGGGGGGCTATGTTGACATCAATGATTCCTCTACGGTAAACATCAGCGGCAAGATAACGGCGCAACGTCTGTCCGTGAGTGATTCCTCTCTGTCCATTTCGAGTAGTGGCTGCCAGAGTATTACTGTGAAAGGAAGTACCAGTCTTGTTAATTCTTCCATTGATGCTTACGCGCGTTTCAGTTCCGCTAATTTGTCGCTTGTCAATTCCAGTATATACATGTATGGTGGCAAGTCCCAGAATATGAACATCAAGGGGGCCTTGACCATAGACAGCGCCTCGCGTCTGTCGTTGACCGGTAAACTCAGCGCTGGGAATCTTTCGTTGGAAGGCGGTACGATCAACCTCTATGGATATCGTCCTCAGACTATTAAGGTGAAGAACGCACTTACCTTGTCGAGCGGCAGTTCGATTAACATGGATTACGATTTTGTTCATGGAAAGACATACAAGCTGATTACGTTCAAGTCGTACTATGGTAATGCTGATTTGTATGAGCTGTTCGATATGGATAGCCGGAATTGCCTGTTGATTAACACGGGGAATGCCATTACCTTGACAATAACCGGGTATTGGAGCGCGAGAGATTCTTCCGAAACAAGTCTGGCAATGACTGTGGTGGATGATGAATCAGAAGCTCTCGTGCTTGAAACGGAATCGGTCGGGCCTGTTGTCTCCGTGGAAGAAAATCCGGTAGCCGATGCGTTGGTTCAGGCTAACTGGGGCCAGCTTGAAGCCAGCCGCGCCTTTGTGAATGCCATGGCGAACCGCAGCATGGCCGTGCAGCTGGGTAATGGCGAGCGTGCCGTGTGGGCCAGCGCAATCGGTGCCAGCAGCCGCCATAGCAGTGCAGGGGGGCACGCCGGTGCTGATACCAATGTTTCCGGCGGTGCCTTCGGTCTGGAAACACAGGTGGGCCGCGCCAGCCTCTTCGGCATGGCTTTGGGTAACAGCTGGACACGCGTGAGCGCCCACGGCTTCGGCACCATCGAGCAGGATAC
>DEPT01000034.1:54774-60110 GCA_002358905.1 Akkermansiaceae bacterium UBA3385 | reverse complement strand
TCCATGTTGTTCTTCACCGTCATAGCGGCAGGCTTGCTTGCCGTTGTCTTGAGCTCTCCGCCGTTCAGCTGGAGCGAATCGACCGTCATCTTACCACCCAGGGAGAACAGAGCATCCTCACCGATGGTAAGTGTCGTAGCCTTGCTGCTCAGCCCCTTGGCGCTGGTGGTCAGCGTGGCTTCTTCACCCAGAGTCAGCGCCTTGGTGGTAATCTTGCCCTTATCACCCAGCTTCACATTGCCTGTCACCGTGGTCTTTCCATTGCCGGAAAGTGTACCGTTTACCGTACCACCCTCCAGGGTGGCTTTACGGCTAATGTTGAGCGAGGAACCCTTCTGCAGTTCACCGCCCTCCAGCGTATAGGTACCGGTGAACTTCTTGCCGCTCTTGATGGCAGCATTACCGGACTGGACAATGTCGTTGGACACAGCCTTGGAACCCAGGTTCATCGTGCCACCCTGCACATACACATCACCCCTGCCCAGAGCAGTCGCGCCCTTCACCTTAATGGTACCGGCCTTCAGATACGTATCACCCGTCCAGCTGCTGTTGCCATCGTTGAGGGTGAGCGTACCCTTTCCGCTCTTAGTCAGATCGCCATCACCTGTCAGAGAGCCCGGCTTCTTCTTGTTGCTCTTGAAGGTAATATTGGCATCCGACTTGACGTTGATGGCACCGGCATTCACCTTACCCTCCAGTGTCACATTACCCTTTTCCGTAAGGATGATTTCGGTATTCTTGTCAATATCTCCACCGACCAGCACAGGCTTGGAGCCGGGGCGCAGAGGTTTGAGCTGCTCCGGTTTCTCAGGTTCATCCGGTGTCACAGGCGTATCCGGAATCTCCGGTTCATCCGGTGTCACGGGTGTATCTGGAATCACAGGCTCATCCGGTGTCACTGGGGTATCAGGAATCACAGGCTCATCCGGCGTCACAGGGGTATCAGGAATCTCAGGTTCATCCGGCGTCACGGGTGTATCCGGAATCTCCGGTTCGTCCGGCGTCACGGGTGTATCCGGAATCTCGGGATCATCCGGGGTCACGGGTGAATCAGGAATCTCCGGTTCATCCGGTGTCACAGGAGTATCCGGAATCTCCGGTTCCTCAGGAATTTCCGGGAGAAGCGGCAAGCCCGACAACTGCTGACCTGAATAATTGAAACACAAGGTATTATCCACCCATTCAAAGTCCGCAACAGTATAGGAATCGTCCCCCATAAGCAGATTCTCATTACTCCAATTCTCCAGGGCAGCACTGTCCGTTACCTGAAGCAATTTGTACTGTCCAAGAGCCAGGCTGTCATCAGCAGCCCCGATGTTCAGCGTTACGCGTCCGCCCAGCGTCAGCGCTCCTGTATGCGTCAAAACCGCAGTAGAAAGATTATCCACTCCAATTTCAAACGATAAGGAACTCCCGGCTGCCATGGAGAGCTTGTCGGCATGTGATATATTGCATCCGCGCAAACCAAAGGTGGTACCCCTGCCAAAAGAAATGTTATATCCCTGATGCTGCAACTGTGCATTCCGCAGCCACACAGCGGCATCAGAATTTTCAGCCACTGTTATGCCGTTGCCTTTGTAGATGGCCCCGGACTCGATACGCAGGCGCCCGCCATACAGATTGGTCATTGTATAGACCTCCGCAGTTCTGGAATTAAGTATTTCGTCCGCAGTACCTGAGCTACCCTTCATTTCGGCCAGATGCATTTCCGTATAGGCTCCAGTGAAAATAACATCGCCCTGCTGTTTGATACGCTTTCCTGAAGAATCAACATAGTCCGCGTTCAGAGAGAAAGAAACATCTTCGGAAATATAGATAGAATCACGGAACTCAATGCGCTTGTCTTGAGCCGCCGAGAAAGATACTTCTCTTGCATCAGCGGATGAATTCGACTGAACATAAATACTTCGCAGGTAATGAGAATCATTAGCTGCATCGTTATCTCCGTACTTCACATCCAGATTCTTCTCAAAGAGAACCGAATCATTATTCCGTATACTCAGGTCGTTCGTTGCCATGATGGCGCCACCCTCGTAATCATACGCCGTATTCCCGCAGAAAAGCACCTCTCCATTATCATTTATCACCTGTGTACCACCATAAATGGCACCACCACCCTCCGCGGTATTACCACAGAAGGAAACACTTGCATTACGATTAAGCAAGAAGCTACTGTCACTATCCACATAAACGGCACCACCATATGAAGCACCATAATTTCCGTTAAAGACAACAGAGCCATTGCCATTCATCTCAACACTGCTTCCCGAACTTGCACAAATCACAACTCCACCACCATAATAAGAAGAACAAATGTTGCCAACAAACTCAATTTGTTCATTATTATTCACGCTGATATGACAAGCATAACCACTAATTCCGCACCCCTCAGCGGCAGTATTTCCACTGAAAAGAACTTTTCCATTATTGTTCAGGGAAATAGAGCTCCCATATCCATACAATCCTCCACCAGAAGAAACTGCTACATTCTCGCAAACAGAAACCGCGCCATTATTATCAATCGCAATGCTTCCATCACTTACACAAATGGCACCACCATTAGCTCCGGATTCATTTTCCTGAAGTGTCACGCTGGAGTTTCCGCAGAGCGAGATAGTGCTGGCATTTCCTCCATAAACAGCACCAGCATATGCTGATTCATTTCCGGAGAATACGACACAGGCATTATCATCCACTACAATCGTGCTGCCATCTCCGTATATCGCTCCGGCTGCATTACAATGGAACTCCACCTTATCGTTGCTGCACAAATGAATCAAATCCCCAGCAGAGCCAGAAATAGCGGCTTGTTGCGCATCAGGAGAACTTCCTCCAAAAAAGACACCTGCGTAATCAGAATACGCAACACCTCCTTCCTGCTGTTCAAATAAGAAGAGATACGGCTTATAGGTTGCTGCGTTATAATTCAGAATCAGACAATGATCAATCCAGGTAAAATCGGATGCATCACAGCTGTCAGTCCCAGAAACTGTCACTCGACGGGGATTCCATCCACTTACGCTCCCGTCAACATACATGAACAGGAGATTCTCATCTGTACTCTGAGTATCAGGGCTCAGTGTTATGCCCACATTGCCATTCATGGTCAAATCACCACTGAGGACCAACTGACCGCGGCTGGTAGAAGCATCCAGAAGCAGAGAACTGCCTTCATTCATCACCAGAGAACGAGCATACAACTTATAATCATCTGCCAGTTTCAACGATGTTCCGGAAGCGAATGTAAGCGAGTGCCCGGTATGATTCAACGTGGCATTCTTCACCTGAACTGCAGCATCTGAGTTCTCGTGAGCTGTTATGCCATATCCCTTGAAAATGGCGTTTTCTTCCACACGAAGAGAACCACCATACAAATTCACCAGTGCATTTACCTCTGATGTTCTGGAGGACACATTTGCAACAAGTGCTGCGGATGAATCACCGGCATTGAGACCAGGCGATTCAGAAGCAGCCGCAGAAAAGATGATATCACCTTGCTGTCTGACGCAGATGCCCGCCTCATTGACATAGTCTGCATTCAGATTAAAGGTGCAATTACTGCTAATATAAATGGGGTCACGGAACTCTATGCATTTCCCCGCAGGTGCGGAAAGAGAGATAACAGAATTACTGCCCCCTGCTGCATATATAGAACGTAAGGAAAGGAAGGAACTTCTTACCCTGGCATTATTTTCGAACAACACGTAATCATTGTTCTGTATATACAAATTCCCCTTGGTATAAATAGCGCCATCTACATACGCTGCATTATCTCTGAAAAGCACAGACCCATTGTTGCTTAATACAATTGAACTATTACTACCACCATAAATGGCACCGCCACTCTGATAAGCCGAGTTTCCGATAAACTCCACACTGCTATTGCCGCTCAGCGTCACGCTTTCACGACTGGATACATACAAAGCACCGCCGGACCATTCAGACGCATTCGAGTCAAAAAGCACATAATCATTGCCATGCATCGAGATAGAACCATATACAGCGCCTCCACGCACCTCATCAGACATCGCAGTGACAGCATTGCCAATAAAGCACACCCGCTCATTATTATTCATCGAAACAGTACCTCGTATAGCACCGCCGCTTTCACCTGCGCTATTCCCAATGAATGAAACCTCACCATTATCAGACATCAGCACATCTCCATCTATAGCACCTCCGTATGACCAATAGGAAGATCTGGTCCGGGAATCAGTCTTGTTCCCAATGAACGAAATCGTGTTATTTCCTATCATCGAAACAGTACCGTGTATAGCACCGCCGCACGTATATCCAGGAGATGTGTATGAAATGTTACTGCTGAACACAACCTCATTGCACCAATTGATGGACGTTGCCCCGCAAATGGCTGCGCCATGAGCACTTGAGGAAATTCCGCTGAACTCAAGCTTATCATAGTTATAATATTCAACGGCATTCGACTGGCGAGAAGTCAGAGTCAATGCCCCCTTGAAGAAAGGATTGAACGTTCCTTCATTATAGTTCCACACAAACAGGTTCTTCACTCGGGTATAAGAGTCCTGTCCCCCAGCATTCGTTTCACTTTCTGCGATAATATTTCCTTCCACTTGGAGGAACACATAATTCTCTCCCCCCCAGGAATCTGTAGATTCCAGCATTATCGTCGAAGAGGCGTCCAGCGTCAGATTACCCGATATATTAGTCGTTCCCTTGAACGAACTACAGTCAAATCGCAGAACGCTGCCATTCGACATCTCTACATTACCGCTTATGCTGTTTGTACCAGCCAGCTCAAGTGTAGTACCTGCGTTAAAAGTAAGATTGTAGCCGCTGTGGCTCAACTCGGCATCCTTCACCCGCACCGTGGCTCCGGAACCAGCTATGGCGGTGATACCATAGCCCGTATATACAGCGCCATCCTCCACGCGCAGTCGGCCACCATACAAATTGGTCAACGCATTCACCTCCGAGGTGCGAGAGAGTCGGATTTCCTCCGCAGTTCCGGCCACATTTCCCTTCACCGAATACAAATCTTTTTCCGTGAACTTACCAGAGAAAAGTATATCACCTGTATGCTGAATGCCTCCGAATGATTTATTGAGATTGAAAGAGCAACCTTCGCCAATACAAATAGAATCCCGGAACTCTATGCTCTTGCCCGCAGCAGCAGATAGAGAAATCACATTGTCGCTCCCGCTGGCGTTGATGGAACGAAGGTAATAGCTTCCGTCCTTATGCTCCACATTCTTTTCGAACAACACAGAATCGTTATTGCAGATGCTCAAATTCCCATGAGAGCCAATCGCTCCGCCAGAGTTCTTGCTGAATACAACGCTACCGTTGTCGTTCAGCAT
>DEPT01000034.1:52132-54659 GCA_002358905.1 Akkermansiaceae bacterium UBA3385 | reverse complement strand
GGAGTTCTCGCTGAATACTACGCCTCCGTTTTCGCACAACTCGATATCGCCATTGGTTGTAATTGCTCCTTCAGAGTTCTCGTTAAACGTCACGCTTTCGTTGTCGCTCAGCGTGATACGGCTGCGCCCATCACCATAAATCACGGCACCGGAGTTTTGGCTGAAGGTAACGCTCTTGTTGTACGCTATTTCCAAAGTATCATCGACAGACAATTTAATAACTCCGTTCCACTGCCCTGAGCCGCGAACGGAATTGTAGTGATTCATTATGCCACCACCCTGTTGCAGACTGGAAATGATGTACTCACCAAGAGAATAAGGTTGAAAAGAGGCCGCATTATAATTCTTCACAATATAATTACCAATCAGGGTATAGGAAGCCCTATCAGCGCCCGTAGTATTCTCCATCCAACCGCTAATACCCTTCTCAACATAAAGAAGGAGCGTATTGTCAGCACCAGCATTCCCTCGCGCAGACACATCTATTGCCCCGTCCAGAGTCAAGGAGCCGTAAACAGTTGTTACTTCCTGAGATTCGCTTAAATCAAACACAAGGCTGCTGCCCCCTTGCATCTGTACATTTCCGGTAATAGAGTTGCAACCTGCCAGCTCCAGCGTGGTGCCACTGTTGAAGGTCAGATTATAGATGCCATGCCCCAACGTAGCATCCTTCACCCGCAACGTAGCGCCGGAACCTTCATGAGCCGTAATGCCACGGCCATTATAAATAGCCCCATCTTCCACGCGCAGACGTCCACCGTAAAGATTGGTCTCAGTATACACAGTAGAAGTGAGGGACGACCGTATTTCATACTCTGTTCCGGCCACATTGCCCTTCACCTCATACAGATCATTCTCCGTCGTCTTACCTGTGAAAAGGATATCTCCCTTCTGTTCGATATCTTCGAACGTTTTATTCAGATTGAATGTGTTACCGTCTCCTATATAGATAGAATCCCTGAATTCAATACTTTTACCCGCTGCAGCAGAAAGGGAAACTGTTTTTCTATTTCCACCAGCATAGATACTCCGGAGAAGGTAGCTCCCGTAGTAATTCGTCTCTGTATTCTTATCGAAAAGGACAGAATCGTTATTGCAGATACTCAAATCACCGGCAGCATAAATCGCGCCACCGGTGGAGGAAGCCGTATTTCCTCTGAACACAACGATTCCGTTGTTGTCCAAGGAAACACTTCCCCCATTAATAGCACCACCGGTGGAAGATGAACCGGAAACCGTATTCCCGCTGAACTCAATGCTGTCGTTATCGCGCAACGTCACCCTCTCCACATTAATCGCGCCGCCAGAGGTAGAGGCTGCATTCCGGCTGAACATCACGCTGCCGTTGTTGACAAAGGAAGCGGCGAGTCCATTAATAGCGCCACCGGAGGAAGATGAACCGGAAGCCGTATTCCCGCTAAAGGTCACGCTTCCATTGTTGGTCATCGAAGTGTTGCCGCCATTAATCACGCCGCCGGAGGAATGCGTGACTGAAGTTGCATGCCCACTGAAGGTCACACTGCCGTTGTAATCCAGAGCCAGCGTATCGCCGTCATCCATCTTGAAGACACCGTTCAAAGTCAGCCCCGAACTATAAACCGACTGGTAGTGCTTTAAAGCATTACCCCGTTGCAGACTGGAAATTTCGTAATCGCCAAGGAAATATGGTTGAAAAGTATCTGCATTGTAATTCATTACGAGCAAATCTCCGCTCACCATAGTATATGATTTTCCATCGGCAGCCCTTGCATTCTCCTCCCATCCGTTAATTCCGTCCTTCGCGTAGAGAAGGATTACATTGTCCCCAACAGCCTCTCCTCGCGTAGACACACTTAACTCCCCATTTAGATTAAAAGCCTCGGATACAGACGTCATTTCCTGAGATTCGCTTAAATCAAACACCAGGCTGCTGTTTCCGCTCATCTGCACTGTTCCGGTAATGGAGTTGAGTCCCGCCAGCTCCAACGCTGTGCCTGAGTGGAAGGTCAGAATATAGGTCTTGTGGTTCAGCTCCGCATCCTTCACTCGCAATGTAGCACCGGAGCCTTCATGAACCGTAATGCCGGAACCATTGTATATAGCCCCATCCTCCACGAGCAGTCGACCGCCGTAGAGATTGGTCATGGCATTCACCACCGTGGTGCGGGAATTAAGAATTTCCTGAGCTGTAGCCGTTCGCCCGGCGCCGGCTGCTTCCAGCAGGTCATTCAGGTGCTGCTCCGTATACTTACCGGTAAAGATGATATCACCCTGTTGCCTGATGGTAACGGATTCACCCACTTCGTCCAGATAGGTATAATCCGCATTCAGATTCACTGTGCTGCCGGAGGCTATGTAAACCGAATCCCGGAACTCAATTCTCTTGCCCGCTGCAGCTGAAAGAGAAATGGCATCACCACTGACATCGACATAGATACTGCGCAGACGATAGCTGCTGCCGGATTTCTCCACATTCTTTTCAAAGAGTACGGACTCATTGTTGCGGATACTCAGATTGCCAGATGCATAAATCGCGCCGCCGTAGGCG
>DEPT01000034.1:39361-52018 GCA_002358905.1 Akkermansiaceae bacterium UBA3385 | reverse complement strand
ATCGCGCCGCCGTAGGCGGAGGAATCGGTGGAAGATGCCGTATTCCCGCTGAAGCTCACATCTCCGTTTCCCTCCATCGTCACAGAGCCATAAATCGCGCCGCCGTAGGAGGAAGCCGTATTCCCCTCAAACACCACGCTCCCGTTATTGCTCAGCGTGATGGTGCTGGAAGAGCCCCCATCAATCGCGCCGCCGGTGAAAGCTGATGAGATTCCAGCAATACGGACACCATTGTAAAACTCATAGCTGATATTGTCTTCTGTCTGCCGTTCTGTCACAATCAAGTCACCCCTGAAATAAGGCTTGTAGGTATCCGCGTTGTAATTCAGCACAAGTACGTTACCCTCCCTTGTGAAGTCATCGATGCTGTATTTGCTGCCAAGAATCGTGATATTCCCGGCCTCCCAGCCGGTAATGGAATCTGTCACATATGCCAGTACAGAATTTTCGCCGCTCCAGGTATCAGCACCGGCAATGGTCAGCGCACCACTGATGGACAGATTGCCATCTACCCATGTCACCCCTGATGTTTCCGAGGCATCGAAGGAGAGGATACTACCCTCCAGCATCTGCACATTGCCGCTGATTGTGTTATTCCCAGCCAGCTCAAGTGTAGTACCAGCGTTGAAGGTCAGGTCATATCCCGCATGACTCAGCGTGGCATTCTGCACACGCACCGTGGCCCCGGAACCAGCCATGGCGGTGATGCCTCGGCCCTGATAGATAGCACCGTCTTCCACGCGCAAGCGACCACCATAGAGCTTGGTCATGGTATTCACCTCCGTGGTGCGGGAGAGGAGGATTTCCTCTGCCGTGCCCGCCACATTGCCTTTCACGGTGTACAGGTCAGACTCCGTAGTCGCACCCGTGAAGATGATATCGCCCAGCTGCGCCGTTCCTTCATACGCCTCATTAAGCTTGAAGCTGCTGTTACTGTTTATGTAGATGGAATCCCGAAAGGTGATACTCTTCCCCGCTGCGGCGGAAAGAGAAATATCACTGTATGCATGAATACTGCGCAGGCGGTGGGAGCCATTCTTCACCTCGGCATTCTGGTAGAACTCCACCGAATCATTGTTCCGGATACTCAGGTCGCAGTCTGCACAAATCGCACCGCCGTAGGCGTAGTTGTCTGTCGCCGTATTCCCTCTGAAGCTCACGCTTTCGTTATTGCTCAGTGTGATGGTACTGTCAGAGCCCCCATAAATTGCGCCGCCGTAGGAGGAAGCCGTATTCCCCTCAAACACCACGCTCCTGTTATTGCTCAGCGTGATGGTGCTGCTATACCCATAAATCGCGCCGCCGTAGGAGGAAGCCGTATTCCCCTCAAACACCACGCTCCCGTTACCGCTCAGCGTTACGTTGCCCCCATCAATCGCGCCGCCAGAGGAGGCCGTGTTCCCTTCAAATACCACGCTCCCGTTATCGCTCAGCGTGATGGCGGATCCATAAATCGCGCCGCCGTAGGAGGAAGCCGTATTCCCCTCAAACACCACGCTCCCGTTATTGCTCAGCGTGATGGTGCTGGAAGAGCCCCCATAAATCGCGCCGCCTTCGGCATAGTAATCTGTCGAGCTGGCCGTGTTCCCGCTGAAGCTCACGCTCCCGTTATCGCTCAGCGTGATGGTGCTGGAAGAGCCCCCATAAATCGCGCCGCCACGGGCGTAGTCATCGGAGGAAGACGCCGTGTTCCCTTCAAATACCACGCTCCCGTTATTGCTCAGAGTGATGGTGCTGTAGGAGTCCCCATAAATCGCGCCGCCGTAGGCGTAGGCGTAGTAGTAGTAGGAGGAGGAGGAGGAGGAGGAAGCAGACGCCGTGTTCCCTTCAAATACCACGCTCCCGTTATCACTCAGCGTGATGGTGCCGTAATCCCCATAAATCGCGCCGCCTTTGGCATAGTAATCTGTCGATCTGGCCGTGTTCCCTCTGAATTCCACGCTCCCGTTACCGCTCAGCGTTACGTTGCCCCCATCAATTGCGCCACCAGAGTAGGCCGTGTTCCCTTCAAATACCACACTCCCGTTGTTACTCAGCGTAATGGGACCATTCCCATTCATCGCGCCGCCAGAGGAGGCCGTGTTCCCTTCAAATACCACGCTCCCGTTGTTACTCAGCGTTATGTCATACCCAGAAATCGCGCCGCCTTCGGCATAGTAATCTGTCGTGCTGGCCGTGTTCCCTTCAAATACCACGCTCCCGTTGTTACTCAGCGTTATGTCATACGCATCAATCGCGCCGCCATAGAAAGATGAGGTCAACGCCTTGGCTGTAAAAGTCTGATAATGGGCATAAAACGCCGCTTCTGTCTGACGTGATGTCAAGGTGAAAGGAGACTTTACACTCTGGTCATGAAGCAGGAGCTGCAACTGACCATTGACAAGCTGCAGGGTACCAGCAGCCCAGAAACCAGAGCCGGGTTGGGTGGTGTCGAAATAGAGGGATATGGCGTTGTTCGTATCGGCCAGGGTCAGGGCATTACCCTCGGCATCCAGCAGGGAGGAAACGCCAGTGGCGAGGGTATAGGTCTTGCCATCGCCGCTGCCGCAGTTGAGCAGCTCCAGCAGCGCGCCGCCGCTGAGCTGCAGGGAACTGTTGTTCAGATTCGGAATCGTAGAATCATCTGCATAGTCAAGGGAAAGAGAATCTCCCGTACCGAGGGTGAGCGCTGTCGCCGCGGCAGTCGGGCTGAAAGAAGAAACAACAGCCAGCATACAGGCGATGATGGCTTTACGAAGCAAAACAGGCAGGTGGAGTTTCATAGCAGAAGAAAGTCGCAAAACAGATAAACAGAAATATACGCGCGAGGTTCGTTTTACGGGAACACGAACTCTAGCAGACGCCCTACATTCTACACTTTCAAGCCCGGCAAATCAAGCCGAAAGGGAGAGCGCAACGTAAGAATAAACAACAGAATAAACAACACCGCCGCAGGGGCATGAATCCTCTGCGGCGGGAAAAGATGGGATGGAATGTATTTGCTTACTTCACCACGGTAAGGCTTTCGGCCTGCTCGCGGGTGAGTTCGATGCAGTTCCAGGGAAGGCCGTACTTGTTGAGGGCTTCCATGAAGGGATCGGGGTCGTTCTGTTCCATGTTGAACACGCCGGCACCGATCCAGGTGCCATCCAGAATCATGCGACCGCCAATGGCTGCCGGCACACCTGTGGTGTAGGAAATGGCCTGGGAACCAACTTCTTTGAAGCATTCCTCGTGGTCGCAGATGTTGTAGATATAGACAGCTTTGTACTGGCCATCCTTCTTACCCTGAATGACGCAGCCGATGCAGGTGCGGCCATGGGTGGTCTTGCCCAGGTCGCCGGGGTCGGGGAGCACTGCCTTCAGGAACTGCAGGGGAATGATTTCCACGCCGTTGTACATAACGGGATCGATGCGGGTCATGCCCACATTCTTCAGCACGGTAAGGTGGTTGATGTAGTTCGGGGAGAAGCTCATCCAGAACTGTGCACGCTTGATGGTGGGAATATGCTTCACCAGGGATTCCATCTCCTCGTGGTACATGCGATAGATTTCATAGGTACCCACGCCATCCGGGCAGGCGAAAGGCTGGTGCTTGCTCATGGCACCTGTTTCCTGGAATGCGCCGTCCTCCCAGTGGCGGCAGGGAGCGCTCACCTCTCGGATGTTGATTTCCGGGTTGAAATTGGTGGCAAATGCCTGACCATGATCACCTCCATTCACGTCGATGATGTCGAGGTATTCAATTTCATCAAAATGGTGCTTGAGAGCCCAGGCGGTGTACACATTGGTCACACCCGGGTCAAAGCCGGAACCTAGCAGGGCGTACAAACCGGCCTGCTTGAAGCGGTCCTGATAGGCCCACTGCCAGCTGTATTCAAACTTGGCTACATCGCGGGGCTCATAGTTAGCGGTGTCCATGTAATTCACCCCGGCTTCCAGGCAAGCATCCATGAGAGGAAGATCCTGGTAAGGCAGAGCCACGTTCAGCACAAGGTCCGCCTTCACTTCCTTGATGAGAGCCACCGTGGCAGCAACATCATCGGCATCCACCGCATGTGTCGTAATCGTCACACCCTCACGGGCAAGTACGTCTGCCGCAATGGCATCGCACTTACTCTTGGTACGCGAGGCCAGATGGATGTTCTCATACACATCCGACATCTGGGCGCACTTGTGGGCCACAACGTGTCCCACACCACCGGCTCCGATAATGAGTACAGTTTTCATTGCACGCGCAGAATGCACTATAAGCGCCCGCAAGTCAAGGAATTTTCACGTCAGGACTACGTGATGCACAGAGAACTCTACCCTGATGACAAAGAGTGCTTTATCGAAGCAGATGAGTCCCCCGCTGGCGCAAGAGGCAGTCATCAGGCATCCACCAGTACTTCGCGGGCGCGGGTTGCGCCGGTGGGCGGGGAAATGACGCCATTTTCCTCCATCATGTCCATTATCTTGGCCGCACGACTGTAACCAATACTGAAACGGCGCTGCAGCAGAGAAGTACTGGCCTTACGCTCCGTCACAACCAGCTGCACACAGCGCGTGTAGAGCTCCGAATCCTCATCGCTCATGTTCTTGGTGCCGATACGGCCGCCATTATCGGCATTGGGAGAGCCCCCTTCGGCCTGATCCATTTCAGCAGCCACGCCCTGCTCGAACTTCTGCTTGGCATGAGCGGCGCAGTGGGCAATAATCTTGGCAATTTCGCCATCGCTCACAAAGGCGCCCTGCACGCGGGTCATCTTCGTGATACCACCAGGAGGCAGGAACAAGCTGTCGCCCTTGCCGAGCAGATTCTCAGCACCGGCCGTATCCAGAATAATACGGGAATCCAAGGGACTGGCCACACGGAAGGCTATGCGACTGGGAATATTGGCCTTGATGGTACCAGTCACCACATTGGCACGGGGGGTCTGGGTGGCAGCAACCAGGTGAATACCGGCCGCACGGGCTTTCTGCGTAAGGCGGGCGATGTAATTTTCCAGGTCTTCCTTCACCACCATCATGAGGTCGGCGAGCTCATCGATAATGATAACCACGTACGGCAGCTTAAGCGGGATTGGCTCGGGGTCATCGAAGTCAAACTCATCCTGTTCATCCTCCTTCGCGAGGTCGATTTCATCCTCTGCCTGGCGCTCGATTTCGCTGGCCATGGCCTCAATGGCAGCGTAATCAATGGGGGCATCATCCTCCTCTTCCGGCTCTTCGACAGGGCCGTCGTCCTCCCGGTTATTGAAGTCCTCGAAATTGCGGACACCTACCTGGCTGAACAGGCGGTAGCGGTATTCCATCTGGTTGACAGCCCAGCGCAAAGCACCGATGACACGACCAGGTTGAGTCACAACCGGGCAGATGAGATGAGGCAGCTTGCGATAGGGTTGCATTTCCACCACCTTGGGGTCCACGAGAATGAGCTTGAGTTCCTCCGGGCGGAACTTGTACAGCATGGAAAGAATCATGCTGTTGATACAAACAGACTTACCGGAACCAGTGGTACCGGCCACGAGCGTATGAGGCATTGCGGCCAGGTCCCCGATAACAGCGTTGCCGTATACGTCCTTACCCAGAGCCACGGGAATGCGGAGCTTCGGGTTATTGAAATTATCCGACTGCAGGAGCTCCCGCAGATACACAGGGGACTTCTGTGCATTTTCCAGCTCAATACCCACGGTATTCTTGCCCGGAATCGGCGCGAGAATATTCACCGACTTGGAGCTGGTCGCCATCATGATATCCTTATCAAGCGCAGCAATGCGATTCACGCGAAGGCCGCGGGGAGGATAGAACTCGTAGCGGGTAATACTGGGGCCGCGGGTAATGGCGCCCGGCTCCACAGAAATCTTGAAAGTATCCATCGTGTCGATGATACGCTGCTGCATATCCATCATTTCACGCTGGGAAGCATCGGTCAATTCCTGAGATACCGGCTCGTATTTCAACAAATCATACGGCGGCAGAGGATAATCCTCATACTGCACGCGTGTGTCCTTCTTCTCCTGCATCTGCTTGCGGGTAGGAGAAGAAGATGCCTTGGCAGGAGCAGCAGTCCGGGCGGGGGCAGCGGCAGGCTTGGGCTGAACTCTGGACGGAACAGGAGTCGGCTGCACCGGCTTGCGCGGCGAGGGATTCCCCTGCTCTGCCATGCGCTGCTCAACCTGTTCTTTCAAACGAGTGTTGACGACTGGAGTACGACGGGGCTGGGGTGGCAGTTCTTCTGCTCTTCCCGGCGCATTCCGGATAGCAATTTCCTCCTCTACCTCTTCCATAAGGTCCAGGAGATTCGGGCGATTACTCGTGGGGACATACTGACGGCCACGCCCAGTGGGCGGGCGCTGAGTACCAACGCGCTGTTCTTCGCGGCGGCGGCTTTCAGCCATCTGCTGTTCAAAAGACTGAACAGGCGGGTAATCCGGCTCTTCATAAGCCGGTTCCACCGGGCGGCGGGTTTCCAGAGTAGAACGTGTGCGAGCAGGCAGAGGAGCGGGCTGCTCATCGTCAAACAGATAATCTCCCTTCCCGGAAGCCCGGCGGGCTTCGTATGCATCCACTTCCGCATCCGCTGCAGCGGCGGCCTTGGCCACGGCCAATTCCCGCTCCTGCAGTTCCAGCCGTTCGCGCATTTTCTGCTCGCGCTCCAGCCGGCGACGTTCCTGCTTCTCAGCTCGGTTACGCCGCCAGTTTGTCCAGGTGGTGGACAAATCATACCATACCTCCCGCCAGAATTGAATGAAGGTAAATCGAGCAAAATAAATCCACGCCACAGCGTGCAGCAAAAGAAACAGAACCAGTGACCAGCGGGTACCGATAAACGGTTCGGCTGCACAGCAACCATCCAGATACCCGAGGAGACCACCTACCGAATACAGATGATGCGCAGTTTTCCAGGAATCCAGGAACCAGGGCTGAAGTGCCAGAAGCGCGGATGCAAAAATCACCAGGCAGAACATGGCCACCATCTGCAGCACATACGGCCGGCGCGGCCAGATAATCAGCCCGATGGAGAAAATAATCAGCAGGCACATCGCATACAGCGATGAAGCGCCCAGCATCCAGTTGCAGAGCCCGGCAAGATACAGGCCTACCAGACCCAGCCAGTTGGTACAGGGAGCTTCCTCAGCCACAGTACCACCGGTAGGATTCAGAAAATCCCACCCCATTTCTGCATGATTGTAGCTTAACAGGCTGGCACTTAAAAACAGAGCAGCAATGACAAGACATGCGCCCGTTACTCGCGTAGGCCATGTTCTTGCCTCCCGTTGGGGCATCTGGGGCTCTGTCTCGTATTCCATACAATAGCTCAGATATCATACGCGCGTCCGCGCGTGCCCGCAAGCGCAAAATGCGTTCTAATGGGCTTTCCGGAAAAATTACGCAGTTATTCGTAAAGTTTTCTCCAGAAAGACAGAAAACCGCCACAAAGACCATGCGGTTTTGTGGCGGTTCAACCTGGAGGAATGGTTCCTCCCTCTGTGTCTGAATCAATGTCCATGACGGCGGTGTTCCTTTCTGTGAGAGCATGCTGCGCAGGACGGCTTTCGCTTCTTATCATGCTTATGCAGGCAGCAGTCATCATGTTTGGGTTTGAACACCTTATGCTTGACCACCGGATGATGATGGACGCAATGCGGTGCGGGCTTAGCGGAGTTGATGTTGATATGAAGGCTTGCAGCTTCAGACTGACTGTTCAGCGCAAAGAAGGCTACGCAAGCAACAACGGCGAATTTAGCAATGTGTTTTTTCATGGTCTTTGTGTTTTTGTTTCTGCAGGGGCTTCATGCCCCTTACACCTGGTAAGCGCAGCAGAAATCAATTTTTATTTGAAAACTTCAACTTTTTCTCAAAAAAGCTAAATTCCGGCCCCGCACCACGAAGGATGCGAGGCCGGATAATGATAATTGACAGGCTGATTAACGCTGCTGGTCAATCATGTTCTGAATAGCTCCATTAAACTTAGCATGTTGAATATTCAATTCAGAAAGGCGGCTGAGTTCCTTATTGATAGCCTTATTCAGGGCTGCAGCAGTGGCGCGGGAAGCCTGATGAACAGGAAGATTTTCCTCTTCCTCTTCCATAATCTTCACCGTACCCAGAGCCGTAAGAGTTCCCTGTGCAGAATCATCTGCCACCGGGCCGTAAATTTTCTCCAGCGGCTTTACTGCCTTTGCTGCGGATTTCTCATTGCGCACAGTGCGAAGAATCTTGAGGGTCTTCTTCTGATTCTCAATGTAAAACTTGGTATCGGCAATCAGCATGGCGTTTTCCTCACGACGCTCCGCACCGGACATACCCGCCAGGCGTTCAGCCTCCTGGGCTGCTTTGGCAGCTGCAGCATCAGCTTTGCTCTTCTTTTGGGCTGCAGCCTCTTCCAGTTCGGAGGGGCTGGA
This sequence comes from Akkermansiaceae bacterium UBA3385, assembly GCA_002358905.1. GTDB lineage: Bacteria > Verrucomicrobiota > Verrucomicrobiia > Verrucomicrobiales > Akkermansiaceae > Akkermansia. The sequence goes on along the minus strand of DEPT01000034.1, from coordinate 43,649 downwards.
GATATCAAAATCGTCCAGAGCAGCAGTCTTGGCAGCCTTGGCCTTCTTGCTCTTCTTAGGGGCAGCATCTGCAACCGGTGCACCAAAGGTGAACAGGGCAGCGGCAAGCAACAGAATATATTTCATCTTCATAGTCGTATTTGGTTTTTTTATTAATTTAACGGGCAGCATTCACCTTGGCCTGCAGCGGCTCTCTATCGTAAGAATCAGCCCATTTTTTAAGCTCTTTACCTGTATAGGAGGAAAGGCCATCTGCCGTAAGCTGGCGAGCCAGCACACCCGCAGGGATGAGCATGCAGAGGAAATCCGCATCTGTCTCATACCCCACCTTCACTTCGCCGCCACGGGTCATGATGACGCCATCGCAGGGGCTCATGCTGTTCAGTTCGACAATGGCAGCGGAAAGGGCTTCCTGCTGAATCTCAAAGCTTGGCTCGGTCTCCATTGGCATAGGCGCAGTATACACAATCTATTGGAAAAAACAAGTGTTATTTAGCCATTTTAACTATCGGCGTGCGGAAGAGACAGCCTACAGCGAAGGTCGCCAGGGTGCCCACAGTCACTCGCCAAGGGAAAGCAATGGCAGGCAGCCAGCCCTGGCGTCCACCGATTTCCAGCAGAATCACCACAGCAAACCCGCAGAGCATGGCCACACAGTTACCGAAATCGTTGCCACGCCCCTTGGTCAGCATGCCCAGCAGGAACACACCCAGCAGAGAACCATAGGTATAGCCGAAAATCCCAAGGGCAATGGGCAGGATACGCACAGTCGGATCCATCACGGTCAGCCAGGCGGTACCAGCGCCCACCACAATGAGAAGCACGGCAAAGAACACGGTGAGCCAGCGCACAGCGCGCAGCTGCTCGGACTGCTCCGCCTGCGGGCGGAACACATCTACATACCAGTCGCGGGTGGCGGTCGTGGCAAGCGCATTCAGCGCTGTGGAAAGTGAGCCCATGGCCGTGGCCAGCAAGGCAGCCACCAGCAGACCGCGCACACCAACCGGCAGGCAGTGAATGATGAACCAGGGGAAAATCTCAATCTGCTTCTCGGGCGGGGTAATGCCGTTCTGCGCGAAGTACACGAAGAGCAGCATGCCGCAGGAGATGAACACCAGCACGATGGGCATATCCATGAGGCCAGAGAGAATCACCGCCCGGGCTCCCTTCTTGCTATCGGGCGCGGCCAGCATGCGCTGCACCATGTCCTGGTCAGTGCCGTGCGTAGCCATGGTAATGAAGGTGGAACCCAGAACCGCGCTCCACAAGGTGTATTCACTGCTCAGGATATTCTTGATATCTGCCATAATCCCCTGCCCTGAAAGACCGGAATCGAAGAAAGCCCAGGGTTTCAGATTCTTGATTTCGCAGGGATTATAATCCTTGTTGCCCAGGTGGTGGCAGATAGTATCCCAGGCGGCGCACCAGCTTCCATCGGCCTTGATGCTGAAGAGCAGCACGCCAATGGTGGTAACCAGGGAAACAGCCAGGATGGAGGCCTGCAGCACGTCCGTCCACACCACGGCCTTGAGCCCGCCCAGAGTGGTGTACACCGCCGTGGCAATGGTGATGAAGGTGAGCGCAGCAATGTAGATGACCACAGTTTCCATCTGCCCGGCGCTATCCTGCCCGGTCACCATCATGTAGGCAATCACCAGCAGAATACCGGCAAAGAACAGGCGCGTGCCACTGGCCAGCACACGGCTGATAAGGAAAGTGATGCTGGCCCAGCGACGAGTGGTAAGTCCGAAGCGCTTCTCCAGATACTCGTAAATCGAGACCACATTGTACTGGTAGTAAGGTTTCAGGAATAGGCGGCCCACAATAATGCGGCCCAGAATGGTGCCAATGGCCAGCTGCGCATAGGTGAAATTACGCAGGGCAAAGCCCTCACCTGGGGCCCCAAGGAAGGTGGCCGCACTGATTTCTGCCGCCAGAATGGAAGCAAGAATCGCCCACCAGGGCAGATTGCGATTGCCCAAGGCATAGCTTTCCAGGCTTTCCTGCTTGCGGCCCACATAGAGACCGATGCCGAAGATAGCGCAGAAGTACGCCAGAACTACCAGTATATCAATCATAGGAACAAGAAAAAGCGGCGGCGGGCGTTTCCCGCCCACCGCCGGGTATGAAGCGTTGCAGGTTATGCCTGCTGGGAATCCAGCGCGGCGGCCACCAGACCAGAGAACAGAGGATGCGCGCTGTTCGGGCGACTCTGGAACTCGGGGTGATACTGGCAGGCAATGAAGAAGGGATGGGAAGGAAGCTCCACCACTTCCACCAGGCCGTGCTCATCGTTCACAGCGGAAATCACCATACCGCCTTTCTCCACCTCCTCACGGAAATCGGCATTGAACTCGTAGCGGTGGCGGTGGCGCTCGGAGATAACCTCCTTGTTATCATAGAGTTTGCTGCAGAGAGTGCCGGGCTTGATGTGGGCAGGATAGGCACCCAGACGCATAGTGGCGCCCATATTCTCAATATGCTTCTGCTCTTCCTGCAGGCAAACCACGGGAGCCTTGCTGTCCTTATTGAACTCAGTGGAGTTGGCATCGGCATAACCCAGTACGTTGCGGGCGAACTCGATAACGGCCACCTGCATGCCAAGGCAGATACCGAGGAAGGGAATGTTATTCTCACGGGCATACTGCACAGCCTTAATCTTGCCTTCCACGCCACGGTCACCGAAACCACCGGGCACCAGAATGCCATCCACCTTGCCAATCATCTCCTCACAGGAGCCATTGGTCAGAGCTTCGGCATCCACACGCACCACCTCTACGCGGCAGTCGTTGGCAGCACCGGCGTGGGTGAAGCTTTCGTAAATGGACTTGTAGGCATCCTGCAGGGAAATGTACTTGCCCACCACGGCGATGCGCACGCTGTGGGAGGGGTGAATCACTCGGCCCACAAACTTCTGCCAATCGTCCATCTTAGGCTTGGGTACAGTGATACCGAGCACATCGGTCACGATGCGGTCCACCTTGTCACGGCCCAGGTCGATGGGGCACTCATAGATGCTGTGCTTCACATCGCAGAAAGCCACCACATTGGAAGCAGGCACGTTGCAGAACATGGCAATCTTGCGCTTCTCCTCATCGGTCAGGTTGTCCATTTCCGTGCGGCACACAATCATATCCGGCTGAATACCAATCTCGCGCAGCTTGGCCACACTCTGCTGCGTGGGCTTGGTCTTGGTTTCACCGGCAGCCTTGATGTAGGGCAGCAGGGTCACGTGGATGAAGCAGCAGTTGTTGCGGCCCACCTCCTGGCTGAACTGTCGCAGGGATTCCAGGAACAGGAAGCCTTCGATATCGCCCACGGTACCACCGATTTCGGTGATAATCACGTCGCAGTTCTTGTTCTTTTCAGTCAGGTCGTAGAGGCGCTGCTTGATTTCATCCGTCACGTGCGGAATGTACTGAACCGTCTTGCCCAGGTAATCGCCGCGGCGCTCCTTCTCCAGCACGCGCTCGAACACCTTACCACTGGTCAGGTTGTTCAGGCGGGAAAGTTCGCAATGAATAAAGCGCTCGTAGTGGCCGAGGTCAAGGTCGGTCTCGGCACCGTCATTCAGCACGTACACTTCACCGTGCTGGTAGGGGCTCATGGTGCCCGGGTCGATGTTCAGATAGGGGTCAAACTTCTGCATGGTCACCTCCAGGCCGCAATGCTCCAGCAGCGTGCCGATGGACGCTGCGGCAAGGCCTTTACCCAGGGAGGAAACAACACCGCCGGTTACAAAGATGTATTTCATAAAATTGTATTCTCTGTGTGGTTAAGGTAAGAATAACATATTTCCTGCATAGTGTCGAGTTTTTGTCCTCTTTCAAGCCCGGCTGCACCTGTTTTCATACTAGCTAAGCACCTCATTATAAAATAATGCTTGATTTTGTAAGAAAATTTTCTATACTTTCTTAGGCTGCTTTATTAAGTTATGAATTCCAAAGCAAGAATCACCCGTTACATGCAGCAGCACCGGCAGGCCACTCGTCCGCAGATAGCGGCGGCGCTGGGGCTGAGTCTGGTGAGCACGAATGCTGCCGTGGCCGCATTGGAAAAGAATGGGGTGCTCTTCCCGGGTGAACTTGTTCCCTCCGGTGGGGGCCGCCCCGTGCGCGAATACCATTTCAACCCCGGCCACGCAGCAGTGGCTCTCATCACCGCCACGCCCGAGGCGCACTGCACCCTGCTGCGCTGTGAGCTGCTGAACCTGCATGGTCGCCAGATTGAGCTGCACGAGGCCCGCTTTGTGCAGATTCATGACGAAAGTCTGGATGAATGGCTGGAT
>DEPT01000034.1:39021-39305 GCA_002358905.1 Akkermansiaceae bacterium UBA3385 | reverse complement strand
CCCGGGCTGGGCGGCAACTTGCTGAGCCACTTGCAACAGCGATACGACTGCCTGGTGCATGAGTATTCGACGGCAGAATCGCTGGTTAACGGTCTGGATGATATGCTCACCCTGCTCCTGCTTCGCGGCGAGCCCCCGCAAGGAGCCTTGAAAAGAAATCAAATTGTCACGCCCTGCCCGCTTTTGCAGCATCTTCCCCTGCCCCATGACTGGATTAATCTGGATTACGCAGACCACACCCTGGTGGAGGAAATGCTGGCGCGTCTGCTCCAGCTGCTCACCTG
>DEPT01000034.1:0-38967 GCA_002358905.1 Akkermansiaceae bacterium UBA3385 | reverse complement strand
CACGCCGATTTCTGGAACGACCGCCTCATCTCCCGCCTGAACTTCAACCTCAGCACCAAGCTCCGCGGTATCCACACCCCGCCACGGCTGCATTTCAAGACCATCACCGCAGAAAAACTAGCCCCGAAGCTGCGAAGAGCCATGGTGGGCACAGAAAACGCCAGACATTGACTTTTTTTATGTTAAACTCTCCGCACAGATATGAAAAAGCGTTTTCTCCTCCCCATTATCCTGTTCATGACCTGCTGCCAGCAGGTATACTGGCAGATGTACAAACAGGAAGCACTGAAAGAAGGTTATATACCGATTCCTCCCAAGGAACTTTTCCCGGATAATCCGGAACAGGGGTATCTGGACGATGGAGTTCCCTATCTGGCCGGTTGCATGTTAGAAGAACAAGACCGGGCAAAGTATCAGCAGCTCATGCAACAGGCTGAGCAGGTGCAGCTCATCCAGATACGCCAGGATGGCGATTGCTGGAGCATGCAAACCACGAGAAAAGAGCTGCCGCCCGTACCGGTGAACAATGAATTCCGCCAGCTGGTGCAGCGCTGGGCTACAGCCCCCACCTGGATGAAGCTTGAGCCATGCGGTGTCAACTTCTCCGGAATCTTCCTCAGTCAGGATGTTTTCGTTTTTCTCGATAACCAGGGCAACATGACAGGAAGCCTCAGCATCGGACTCGATAAATCCCTCGTCTGCAAGCCGGCAGGCCAGAATCACTACGATAACCTGCGGGTGCAGATGCTCAAGGCCCTGGGATTGCCTGATTAGACATAGGAACGACAAGTTTCCCGGAGCCAGTAAGACTTCACTCCTCCTTTCCGGTCGGCAACTGCTCCAATGCACGGATTGCATTGAAAAAACGCTCCCTCTTATCGGGCAGCATGTGCATACTGAGGAAATTGGGAGCGCCTTCATAAGCTGACTGGGTGAACACCTCAGATTCCTCCTTCCATCCGGAGTTCCAACGGGACAAGGCATAGCGGTCCTCTTGCACATAGTACACCGGGCCGTCTGTCCACATGCTGTGTTTCGAGAGACAATGCATCACTAAATACCCCTCACCGACTTCCAATTCCGGCTCAGAGCAATCCGGGCTTACCACCAGAAAAACCAGCCGCCCATCCCAGGTCACCACATCTGCCTGACCTGAAGAAAAGGGAAAAAGCGGAATCTGAGTCCATGTGAAGGCGCCACATTCCATACGCCCCAGCCAGGCGATTCCACCCATGCACAATCCCCAGAGCATCATGCACCCAAAAGCAAACCAGAGTACGCGTTTCATTTACTGTCAGGTAGGACACGGTTCCAACGCAGAGCGTTCAAACCATACGCAGAATAATAATCAGGTCACCCTAAAAATCTCACTGTTTGGGATTCAGTTGGGACTTGATTCTGTTCGGAGCGAGGGACTACAGTCCCTCACCGGTTATGTTTTTCGGAATAGAGTCCCGTGCTCCGACAGATTTGCGCCACCGCTAAATCGCCATTTCGTCGTGTTCCCGGAAGTTCCCGATTGACATACCGGTGGGGGATTCTATAATGGGAGTATGAGCGGGTTTGCCGGAAAAATAGTGGTGGTGACAGGAGGAGCGCAGGGCATCGGGCGCTGCATTGCGGAGAAATTCATTGCCGCCGGGGCCACGGTTTGCGTGTTTGACTTGCAGGAGAACCCGTATTTCAAAGGCAATCTGGCAGAAGAATCAGACTTGAGAGCATTCTGCTCCAAGGTACTGGCAGAATATGGGCATGTGGATTACCTTATCAACAACGCAGCGCCTCTCTTCAAGGGACTGCCGGATTGCAGCTGGGAGGAGTTCAACTACGCCCTGAAGGTGGGTGTGGCCGCGCCATACATGCTTACCCTGTTATTTCAGGAGCATTTTGCACCGGGTGCTGCCATCGTGAACATCTCCTCCAGCCGCGACCGCATGAGCATGCCCGGTTCCGAAAGCTACACTGCGGCCAAGGGAGGCATTGCCGCCCTCACCCATGCACTGGCCGTTTCTCTTTCCGGGAGGGTGCGGGTAAATTCCATTTCTCCGGGCTGGATTGAAACCGGCAACGCAGAATACAGCAGGGCGGATGTGACCCAGCACCCAGCAGGGCGTGTAGGCAGACCGGAGGATATTGCCGAAATGGTACTCTTCCTCTGCTCTGCCAAGGCCGGCTTCATCACCGGAGAGAACATCTGCATAGATGGCGGCATGACCCGCCAGATGATTTACCACGGCGACCACGGCTGGTCGCTCACCACCGGCAAATAATCATGGGAACTTATCCTGTACGATACAGCGGTGGAGAAATCATCTGCATCGGCGATGAAGCAGAGCTGACCCTGCCGGATGGTAACACACGGCGTGTGCGCATCGGCGCGCTGAATTCTGATGGCTGGAACCGGGCCGAGGGTCGCGAGTTTCCGCATGACATTCCACGACTCAACCTGGAACATCATGATAAGACTCTCCTCTGGAACATATCCCTCGAAGGGCTGTCCCAGCGATTTAATCCGTCTGATTTACGACTCATCCGGCGTTCCGATAAGCTATTCTACAACGATGGCCGGGAAATGAAGCCCGGCGACCTCGTTTGGGAAAATGGCGAAAAGCGTTTGTATATTTTCAGCGGAGTCTGGCGGAAGAATGACCCGGATTACAGCTGGTTCTTCGATATGGGAAAAGAGGAAGATTTTGTGCTCAACTTTGAGCCCTATTCCGGCGACTGTGGCGGATTCACCTGCACATACTGCGATGCAGAAGGCAACCGCAGCGCAGGCATGGATCACATTACTTTCATCGAAAGAGATGCCAAAAGTCCCCATGCGTCATAACGAAAGCACCTTTCTTTTAAACACAAGTCAGACGACAGACATCTATACGTTACCTTTACTCACTATGCTCAAGCGAACTTTACAAAGCACCTGTTTCCTTCTCTTGATTTGCCTTGTCTCCCAGAATCTGCAGGCGGATTCGCCTCCGGTTCCGGAAAGGACAGAAACAACACAGCAGCATCCTTTTTTTCGTACCGATTTATACCCTGCGTGGTCTAAAATGACGCGCGAGCAGATGATTGTTGATGTTCAGGCTGCCATTACCGAAGCAAAGCAACGCCTTAAGGCTATTTCAGAAGTCACACCGGAAACAGCTTCTTTCGATAATACGTTTCTGGCATGGTACAAAGCAGATGAAAATGTAAAGCAGCTGGCAAATTATCTGAACCACCTGCAAATTGCAACAGGAGACAAAGAGGTGCAACGTATGATGTACGATGCACACACGGCCATCATGGAGTTCAAAGCCGACAGCACCTACACAGCACGCATTGCTGAGGTGCTGCGTGCTGCCGCCCAAGCCCCCTGGGTAGCTCAACTCAGCCCGGCAAAACGACGTTTTGTGCATCAGACCATAACATCTCTACGCGACAGTGGTCTTTATCTCTCCGCGGAACAACAGGAACGTAAAGCTGCACTTGAATCCGAATTATCGCGTCTGGGGTATCGGTTTTCGCAATTCGTGAAGCAAAGTCCACGGATGTGGGAGTTACTTATCACCGACCCGGCAGAGCTGGCCGGCATGCCACCGCGCTGGATGCAGGCGGCCAGAGCCGCAGCCCGCGAACGCGGTAAAACAGACGAAGAAGCATGGCTTATCAACCTGAACACAGCTCCGGCATCTGCCGTACTGCGTTATTGCCAGGTAGCAGAAACCCGGCGCAAGTGCTGGCTGGGCATCCACTCACCAGGAACAGCACACTCACTGGATACAGAGCCACTCATTACCCGCATTCTGGAGCTCCGGCACGAGCTGGCAACCATGCTGGGCTATGCGAATTTTGCAGACATGCAGGCTGCACAGCGCATGATGGGCAATGGAGCAAAAGCCCTGGCTTTTGTGGACGAAATGCTCAGGCAGAGTAAACCTGCGTGGGATGCCTATATAGCTGCAGAACTGGAGCGTTTCTCTCAGGTTGCAGGAAAGGAACTCACCAGCGTGAACCCTTGGGATGTAGAGTACATGAACACACTGCTCCCCCCCAGACGCAGCAATTTTAATGTGAAGGCCATCACGCCCTATCTACAGACACCTAAGGTACTCTCCGGGCTCATGAATATCTGGTCCGGGCTGCTGGGGATTCAATTCGAAGAACTACCCACGGTCCACCTCACCCCCGGAGCCGCTGCCCCAGATGGGCATGTAGAAACCTGGCACCCATCCGTTCGTTGTTTTGCCGTAAAGGATACTTCCACCGGGCACCACCTGGGTTCATTTTATCTGGACATCTACGCCCGCCCGGGCAAGCGGCCACAGGCCTGGTGCCTTCCCCTGCGGGATGGTGAGCCCACCCCGGATGGCAAACTGGGCGAACCGCATCTTGCCGCACTCATGGCGAACTTTACCCCGCCGCAGGAAAATCGTCCACACTTGATGACGCATGGTGAGCTCTACATGCTTTTCCATGAGTTCGGCCACATGATGCACATGATGCTGGGGCACGGCGAATTGCGTGCCCATTGCACCGCCGAAGTGGAACGGGACTTTGTGGAAATGCCCAGTCAGCTGCAGGAAAGCTGGATCTGGGAACCAGCCGCTCTCGCCACCTTTACCAGCCATTACCAGACCGGCGAATCCCTGCCTGACGAGCTGGCGCAGCAACTTGCCGCATCGCGTGGTTCCAACCCTATAGAAATGCACATGCGCATGCTCTGCACCAGCAAGCTGGATCTGGAGCTCCACATGCATTATCACGATAAATACAAAGGTCGTCCATTGGATGAAGTGTGCCAGGAAATACTGGCGCCCTGGCTCTTTCCTTTCACCCAACAGCCACCCAGTGAGGTCCGGACCCTGACCCACAGCATGACCGAAGGCTATGCCGCTGCACTTTACACCTACAAATGGTCAGAAATGCTGGCAGCAGATGCAATGCAGCGCTTCCAGCAGGAAGGCATTCTGAATCCCACCATAGGGGCGGACTACCGCCGCTGCATTCTCGAACGAGGTAGCAGTATTCCAGCCATGCAGCAAATACGCGATTTCCTGGGACGAGAACCAGAGCCGGCAGCTCTCATCCAGCGCTACTCTCACCCCTGAATCGCCAGGTGCATAATACTCTTGCGGGATTTAGTGGGTCCCCCTTTGGAGCGCACCGTGTTATTTTCATCATCCAAGGCAAAAATAGGCTTGCTATATCAGGCATTCTGTGACAGACTGCAGGATAAGCCGGACTGTTACCAGCTGAATCCTTTTACAACCACACTACAACAATGAAACATTTCTCCATTATGAGTCTGATATGGGCCGCAGGCGCTGTGGCCTTTGGAGCCCCGGAAATCCCCAGCCATGGCGTAGTCAAAGAAGTGTGGGACAATGTGCAAGGCGATAAGGTCAAGGAGGTAGCTGAAATCAGCCGGGTACGACCAGCCAATTCGGTCTATATCAAGGCCAACATCGATGATTTTGCCACTGGCAAGGACCATTTCGCCGCGCGTTATTCTGCCTGGCTCACCGCACCAGAAACAGGCGAATACACCTTCTATCTGGCCGCCGATGACGCCGCTGAGCTTCTGCTGAACACAACGGGGAAGGAAAATGACCTGCAGATTCTCTGTGAAGCCCCTCATTACACCCCCCGGCACCATTTTGCGCCGGGCAGAAGCTCTGCAACCGTCCGCTTAGAAAAAGGCAGGCGCTATGCTCTGGCGGTTCATTTCAAAGATGCAGTAAAGGATGACCACGTTGCACTGGCCTGGGAAGGCCCTGGCATTCCTAAATCCATTATCGACACTGTCTGGCTCACGCCTCGCATGGATGATGGTCTGCAGAAAATCTGGGAACAGACCATCGTACGTGAAGTCCGCGGTAAAGAGCTGACTCAGGAGCTGCTCAGCCTGAAGCCTGCCGATGTTTCGCAATGGATAGAGAAACTTTCCAAGGAGGATATGCCAGTAATGATGGAAGCCTTGCAAAGTCTTCAGAGCGATTTGCTGACAAAAGGAGATACAGCCGTACGCACAGGTCTGCGTAAATATGCCAGAGCGGCACAAGGAATTTCCGCGTCGCCCGAATCACCGGTATATCATCCGGTGGCCCGCCAGCTGCTGTTCATGGAAGAAGCGTGGCTGAAATCGCTTACATTGGAAGAGCTGACCAGAATCGGTGCTCACCGTCTGGCCGATACACTCGGTAAAATTGCCCCCGGTGCAACCCCCGTCAAGATAAACCAGAAGCTGAACTCTGCCGGAGATAAATGGCGTGAGGAATATGTATCTCTCGGGCTGTATGCGTTGCCTGGCAAACCGGTCACTGTCACTATTCCCAAAGAGCTGGCGGACAAAGGTCTGGAAATGCAGGTAGGGCACCACTTCCCTGAAAAGCACTTGCCGCTCATCAGCATGCCCGGGACCTCCCGCTGGTTCAAGCTCAATAAGGAAAGCACCACTTTTGTGAGTCCCCACGGCGGCATTATGCTGCTCATGGTACCGAAGGGGGTGGAACTGCAGGATACTCCAGTGAGCATCAATGGTGCCATTCAATCACCACGTTTCATCCTGGGACAACACACCGATGCCGAATGGAAGAAACTTCGCAAGGCCCCGGCTCCCTGGGGAGAACTGGTGAGCGAGCACCTGGTGCTGCTGGTACCCCGCGATGTGCTGCAAAAGCTGGACAATCCCACCGCGCTCATGACCTGGTGGAACGAAAACAACCGCGACCTGGAAGATTTCTATGCCTACTATCCCAAAGTTCCCTTCCGCATGCACTCTGGTCTTTACGCAGAAGAAGGGCTTTCCTACTGGCCTTTGCATTGGGATGTGAAGAATATACCCACCCTACTGAATCTGGAGGCTATGAAAGCCACCAACTCCGCCCTTTTCCTACATGAACACGGTCACCACTGCGATTTCTGGGAAATGGAGCTTTCCTTCTGGGCAGAATCCACCACCAACTGGGGCGGCTACTACCTGAAAGCCCGCGAAGGTCTTGCCTTCGACTGGAAAGACTCCCACGACCTGCACCTCCGCAATCTCTTTGACCCGAAAAACAAAAACATGCAGGAAATCATGCAGGAAAAGTGGTACAAAATCAGCACCAAGGGAACGCACCACTGGTCATACCCCATCACCTCCATGATGATTGCCTATGCCGAAGACTTCGGTTGGAGCTGCGTGAAGGCGGCCATCAAACGCTTCCGCGACCAGAACGACAAGCTGAATAAATGGGAGTTCATTGATTCCAATGATTACGACCAGGCCAAGATAGACCGTTACCTGATAGCACTTTCCGCCGCAGCTGGTCGCGATGTGCGGCCCTACTTTGCCCACTTCAAGATGATTCCCTCCAGCGGCACCGTTATTTATATGGATGCCCAGAAGCTGCCCAAGTGGGATATGACCTACCTGGTGCACCCCAAAGAAACCACCACGGCGAAAAACACAGCCCTGACCATTCCCTGCGGACAATCAGAGCTGCTGAGTTTTGCCAAGGAATCCCGTATCCTGTGGCTCCCCACCACCGCCGGTGGCGGCAAAGTGGAATACCACGCCAAAGGTGAGGCGGTATACACCCCTGCACCTGGATTCAGTGGTGTTGATACGCTCACCTACGAACTCGCAAACGAATACGGGCCCACCGTCAGGAAAACATTGAAAATCACCGTGAAATAACTCACCGGGGGCGACTAGAACGCAGCATCTGGAGAAGCGCTGCCGTGTCGCGAAAATAGGTATTCAGGAAGTGGCGCAACTCAGCAGCAGCATTTTCTGAAAGCAACGGCAGCAATTCCTCAAACTTGAGGCGTATGCGCTCCAGCTCCTGCACGCTATCCGCAGTGGACAACAAGTACTGGCAACGAGCCATCATCACCTCCGTTCGGTTCTCCGGCAGCGCTTCTGCAAGCTGCTGCTCCAGCAGGCGCCCCTGCTCCGGGCTGGCATGCGGTACCTTCTCACGCTGAGCCAGAAAAAGCTCAGCCTGTTCCTTTGCCGCCACAATATCACGTATACCGGTCACATTGGTGGCATCGGTCTCCAGAATGTCTCGCATCAATTCCTCCCGGGGCAGCGCGAATGACTTGCTCTCCGGGAAGTTCTGGTAAATACGGAACAAGGTGCGGGCTCGTTCTTCCCCTTCCTGCCCTTCAGCCTTGCGAAACATAGCAGCCGCCTCGCAAGCTGTCTCCAGCAGCTTCCGGGCTTCGGCTACCGTCACATCACCACTCTGGAAACCACCCATCACCTGCCCCTGCGGATTGATAACCATCAGCGTGGGAAAACCTGCCACGCCATAATGATTGGCAATCTCCTCATTCCGGCGCTGCAGTTCCGGGTTAAGACTCTTCTTTAGCGGCAAATCCACCTCCAGCAGAACAAAGCGGGAATCGGCAAACTCACGGAAAGACGGGGCATCCAGTACCGTGCGGCGCAGCCGCACACAGGCGCTGCACCAGTCAGAGCCTGTGAAGTCAATAAGTACCAGTTTGTTCTCTTTCTCTGCCTGTCGACATGCTGCGGGCAGATCCGTCTGCCAATCAGCAGCGGCAATCACCGGGAACAACATCATGGCGGCGGTCATCAATCCTGCAGGTATAAAGCTCTTCATCACTCGTAATATGCGTTGTTTTTTCACCGGCTCCAGCCCTGCATCAAGTATAGCTGAGAGTTCACAATGCGAGATTCCGAACCATCGGTGGGGGTGAAATGCAGCTCCCACACAGAGGCGTAGTATTCGCCCCACTCTCCACTGTACACGGTAAAGTCAACCGGCTTTGAAAGCTGCCAAATCTGGCGGTATGGACTAGTGCTCAGACTTTGAATCTGCGTATTACGTATGCTGAGTTCCTTGCTCTTCGTGTATTCACGAGCCTTCACACAGAACGACCCCGAAGGATAGTCAGCCGGAGCCACCAGCAACAAACGGTACATACCCGGCTGGCCATGCTGCGACAGCACGATGAACGGCTTATCCGGCAGCGCAGGCACCAGGGAATCCAGCGTATCACGGGCTGGCTGAGCAGCGAGCGGTGCCAGCGATGCATCCAGCAGCTGCATCTTCTTCAGCGAAAAGACAGACGGTTCTCCAGAATCCCGTCTTTGTCCCACATAACTCCATTCATGAGCAAACGGCACCAGCCATTCATCACCATAAAGACGAGGGCCACCGATTGCCTCCTTATCCGGATGGTGCATCATTGAAAGATGACGGCATGCGTGATATCCCGGGGTCAGGGACTCATGGCAGTAGGCACGGAGCCAATACTCATGCAATAACTCCGGAGCCTCTGCCGCTAGTTTCTCCAGATTAGGGGCCGTGGCAGGCAACACCTCATCAGCACCCACACTCATGAAGGTATCCACCTTGCACAAGTCGGCATACTGCTGGATTACAATCGGTAGCTTCGCGTCATCACCCTCATGCAGCGGCGGCTGAAAATGCATTTTCCTCGGCACAGCCATGCCATGGGCTCCTCCGGGAGCCAGCTCATCCGGAACAATGATACCAAGTGTAAAATCATCGTAAGAAGCAAATGCCGACACAAATACGCCCATTGATATTGAAGGGCATACAAGCGCTACAGCCAGCGCAGACCATACCCAGGCCAGCAAAGCCTTCCACTGCCGCTGCATCAGGCGGCGCACCGTAAACACCAGCAACCACACAGCCAGGCTCAGCAGCAGCAGTCCCTGCACCAGCCACACAGCTACGTCCGCCCACCCCAGAAGCATACGCATCACCGCCCCCAGACCTCCACTCGTTGTAGACAAGCAGCAAATTGTAAACATACACAGCCAGGTGCCCAGCAAGGTCAGAACCGGCACACACCAGGTGCACCCCAGCATTCCACGCATCCAGATAAGAAAAGTATTCATCAGTAATAACTTGTTCATGAGTCAGCATCCCCGGACTTGCGAGGGCGCATAAACTCGATAGTCAGTCCGAATGGATAGCTTGCATCCTCGGAACTGATTCGGATGAGGTCCTTCACACAAGCAATCACCCACCAGATTCCCAGAATGAACAAAGCAGGAAACCCTATAATGAAAGGACACAGGAGGAGCGAAGCATAAAACCAGAGGGTCCACGAAATAGCCACGTTCAAACGCCGTCGGGCATAATCCGCTACCATGGCATCTTCATCCCCACGCAGGAACAGCCAGCATACAAATGAAGGCAAACACGGAATGGCGATTATGGATGACAACAGAAACGGCCCGAGCGCATTACAGAGTGAACAAATGAGCATCTTTTCTCTCGACTTCATAATACACAAAGCTATAGCATATTCTCTGCGTAAAAGCAATTCTAACATGTAGACAACGTCCCGCTTTCATACGTCCGAAAGGACGAATTTCATGCAGGAGCAGAACCCGGAAATATGCAAGCGGATTGTTCAAAAACGGTGTTGTTCAATTACTCGATTGCCAAATTTATGAGATACGAGTACCTCTGCAGAGGACATACGGAAAAGAGCTTGAACTTTTACAGGAAAACTGTTAGATTTAATCCCCGATTACTTGCGTTTACCATGATGAAAGAAACCATCTCCAATCTACCCCCTATCGTACAGAGCAGTTTCTACAAATGGGCAGAATTTCTGCATCAGAATGTTGTCTTCAACATGCCGGACAGCTACTTCCATGGCTCGTTGCATTGTGCGCGTGTTCTATTGTATGCGCTTATCATGGGAGAGCGCCTTTTCAAGGAAGACACGCAGGCTTTGACCATTCTGGCTCATGCTGCAGTCTTTCATGATTCCAGACGCCAGGACGAATGGGCTGATACCGGCCACGGCGCCCGGGCTGCGGCCTATTATGCCCGGTTCTGTCAGGATGCCGCACACGAATCAACACGTCTGCCGTACCTGCCCGAGGCGGCCTGCCTGATGCAGTTCCATGATTTGCATGACAAGGTTGGAAAAGCCTATATCCGCGATCATTTTGCCGCAGAAACAGACCGGGTGCTGCTCCTGTATGACATTTTCAAAGACGCCGATGCGCTCGACAGACTGCGATTTGGAGAGCTTGGGCTGAAGCCATCCTATCTGCGCACCTCAGAAGCCGTATCGTTGATAGGCTTTGCCCGTGAGCTCACCAGTCTTTCAGATTCGATGGAAGCCTGACAGCAGCAAGACACAGGCTTCTAACGACTTATTCTAATGAAACAACCGGAACAGGCTCCGAACCTGTCCCGGTTGCAAATGGGGAGTTTTCTCCTGTTCTTACACCAGCTGGGCGATGAGCGTCTCGCGGTCGCCGGGGCAGAAATCCATAGGGGGGATTTCCGGCAGCGTGTAGCAACCGGGAGCCAGGCGCATACTGGCGCGGGCTGCGCTCACCATGACCTGGGCGGTAAGCGCCGGGTTATTGATACGCATCTCGAACTTGAAAATCTGATTCTGCGTGGTGCCGGAAACACCCTTGCGCTCCATGTACACACCGTGGCCCATGTCGCGGAGGGAATCTATATCGTCCACCTGCTTCACATGCGTTTCATCGTGGCAGAAATAATCATCGGCCTTGATGGCGGCTTCCACCTCAGCGAAGTCGGCACCTTCCTCCAGCTGCACATACACCATGCGGCGGTGCACACCGGAACCGGTCGGGATGGTAAGGGACAGGGCGTCCTTCACTCCGGACTTGGAGCGGGCTACCACACTGTGGCCCATGCTCATGCCGGGGCCGAAGTTGGTATAGGTAATACCCTTGGGCGCCATAGCCAGCATCATTGTACGCATCACGGAGTCCGAACCGGGATCCCAGCCGGCAGAGATAACGGCCACCGCATTGCCTGCCTGTGCCTGCTTGCCAAGAGAACGGCGAAGGTCTACGATGCCACCGTGAATATCATAGCTGTCCACCGTGTTGATACCCTTGGCCAGCAGGGGCAGAGCCGTCTCCTCCACACTGCGGGTCGGCGTGCACAGCAGTGCAACATCCACATGGCCGAGTTCATCGATATCGGTCACTGTCTTGATTCCGTGCACAGGGGCGCTCCCGGCGCGGCGTACAATGCCTACTAACTCCATATCAGGCGCAGCGCGCAGTGCATCAACTGAGTACTTACCGATATTCCCGTATCCTACGATGGCTACCTTAATCATCTTCTAGATTCTTTGTGGCTTGCGTTGTTAATGGTTGCAGAGACAAATCAAATCCCTGCCACGCCGCTATATTATACAATTCAGGCCACCAACGCAAGCCCAGACTTACAAGCAGTCGCATTTTTAGAATTATTCCAAACATAACAAAATGCAAAAACAGGGACTCGCACATATTGCAGCTCGAAGACATGCTTTCCGCTTGCATATAAGGGCGCACGGTGCTACATTGGTACGCAATGAGCAATAAGTGCATACTGGTAGCAGAGGATGATGCCGCTATCCGGCGCGTGCTGGCCGATTCGCTGGCCGGGCTCGGGTACGATGTACGCACGGCACCGAATGGCCGCGTGGCCTTGGAACTGCTGCTGTCAGAGCCCGTTGACCTGGCGTTGCTGGATGTGAATATGCCGGAAATCAGCGGTTTCAATCTGCTGCGCATAATGCAGAAGGAATGCCCGGGAATTCCCAGCATCATTCTGACAGCCTGCGGCGAAGAACAGGATCGTATAAAGGGGCTGCAGCTGGGGGCTGATGATTATGTGGTAAAACCATTCAGCATAGCGGAGCTCATGGCGCGTATTGCCGCCGTGCTGCGACGTTCCCCCGGGCGCCAGCTTGCAGTGGCCCAGATTCTGCGCTTCCCGGGCGGCTCACTGGATGGCGAAACCAAACGCGCCAGCTTTGACGACGGAACACCTATTCCGCTGACAGAAAAGGAATTTGAACTCTTCCGCTATTTTCTGACCCACCCCGGACGAGTCATAGCCCAGGAAGAACTACTACTGCGCGTATGGGGCAGCAGGAACAAGGCCGCCCAGACACGCACGGTGGCTGTAACGCTTACACGCCTGCGCGAAAAGCTGGGAGCACGCCCTTCTGCCTGTATCGAAACCATCCGCGGACGCGGATACCGTTGGAACGAAGCATGAACAAGAAACTAATCCTCATCATTTTCCTTTTTTCTCTGTTGACACTTAGCGCTGCCGCCTGGCTGGCATACGAGGCATTCACGCTGGATGCACGCCTGCTGCAGCTGGACAAGGACGCACAGCAGAAAAGGCTGGTGGAGCTCTCGCTCCCTCGCATTCAGGACGAAATCAAACGTCTGCTGGCGCAGGAGCGAGATAAACTGGGCTATGCCCCTCCCATCGGCCAGCTGGCCTATGCTCCCCCCACAGACAACATGCCGGACTATGTGCGCGGGTATTTCCTGCTGACCCCGGCCGGACTGCAGGTGCCGGAGGGACAGGAAGACATTGCCGCTGAAATTGAGGGCAAGCCTGCCATCATCGACTCCATACGGCGGAAAGCTTTCAACCCGGCTGCCCCGGTATACGACCCGACCAAGCCCACGCACAAGACCATTGACCCAAAAACACAGCTACCGATATTCGGAGTGTATGAGGTCGAAAATATGGATTTTGAGAAGCCCATGGAAATGAAGGGCGACCCGGGACCTTACTTTTCCTGGTACTACATGGACGACATGGTATACATGCGCAACATCCGCACCACCCATGGTTCTGCAGCTGAGGGTATTCTGCTGGATGCCGCAAAACTGGCAGAGAAGCTGACACCCTTCATTGAACCCGCGCTGAAGGGCGCCACAATATCGCTCTGCATGAAAAATGAACCAGCCAACCTCTTCCCGCTGCCCATGGTGCTGCGACCGGGAAATGAAGTAGAGGTGCCGGACACCGCCGCCCGCCGTCAGGCCATGCGCGGCACGCTTGCATCTGCCACACTGGTGACGTTGCTGGCTATCGGCATTCTCTTCGGTCTGCTCTTCTTCTACACCCGTCTGGAGCGCCGCCGCTCCGACTTTGTCTCTGCCGTTACCCACGAACTGCGTACGCCGCTCACAAGCTTTTCGCTCATGACGGATATGCTCAAGAACAAACTGGTGCCCGCCGAAAAGCTGGATGAATACCATGAAACCCTGCACCAGGAAAGCCAACGGCTGGGGCACCTGGTGGAAAATGTGCTTGCCTTTGCGAAATTGACCCGAGGCAAACTTCGCGGACGCGCCGACAAGGCCCCCTGCCCTCAGATTATTGACCGGGCTCTGGGCAAGGTCAAGCCCATGCTTGAGGAAGCTGGCTTCTCTCTGCAGGTCAAACACGATAAGCGCACCGACTTGATTAACCTGAACACGGATATCATTTCACTGGAGCAGATTTTCACCAATCTGGCCGATAATGCCATTAAATACGCAAGAGAAGTGGAACACCCCACCATCAGCATCTCCACCATGCGCGGGCACGATTCTCTCAGCATCCGCTTTGCAGACAATGGCCCCGGCATTCCTTCCAAATGGCAACGCGGCATTTTCCGTCCCTTCTCACGCTCCGCAAAAGATGTCGAAGGCCGCAAACCTGGTATCGGGCTGGGGCTGGCGCTCTCCCGGGACATTGCCCGGAGCATAGGCGGCAACCTGGTCCTGGAAAAAAGTGATGCCAAAGGCACCGCCTTCACCCTTACCCTGCCTCTGAACTGACAGTATTCGTTTTACCCCCAAAAAACACCCGGTGACCTCTCGGCCACCGGGTGTTTTGTACACAGGCCTCGACGGAATAATTCTCGTTGACAATAAACCACTTGCGTTATATTCGCGCAATTTTCACGCAGATTTTATGACACTTTTCCCAACGCCTTCTCACAGAGTGAGTTTCCGGCGCTATCGGAGGTCTCTTTTTGACAATCTCGTATCTTGACCACAGCGAACCTACCTGTTACAATCAGTGCGCTTCCGGTGTGGTGCAAGCCACAGAAAATCCCCCGGTAAGCGGGCAACTGCCCGGCAGCAGCTTGACACCCTGCTGGCCTTATCAACCCACATTATACAAAACACATGGACCTGTTTATCGGTATAATGAAAGCGACCTACTATCTTCTTGGTAGCGTGGCTTTTCTCAAAAAGCTCCTGACCAGAAATCAATAGTAATAGCCCTGAGCCCGCCGTGCCAGCCCCACGGCGGGCTCTTGTAATAAAAAAGGCTTGACTTCCGCAACGTTTTCTGTTTATATCTGCTTAGAACAGGTCCACCGCAGGCAGAGCAGCCGTCAACTGCAAACCTGCAAACCTCCAAATCCTCCAAGCTCACCAGCCAAAGGATTTTCAGAACACCCACCAAGGAGGTTTGGTGGGTGTTCAGCTTTTCACGGAAGCTGGGCGTTTCTTTTTTTTACTCTTCCCCGTAGTAGTGTTTCATGTTCCTGTACACGCGCGCGCCGAAGTCAATCGGGTTCATCAGCACCGCCACCACCGCCGAAACCGCCGCCGAATACTGGGCCATCCGCCCGGAATAAAAAGAACCGCCAGCCTTCCGTGACGAAGCTGGCGGCTCATGCTCACTCCCGAACGGGAATATGGGGAAAGGAGAGAGCTATTTGGGGAAAATCACGGGGGCATTCTACACTCCCAGGCACCCGCTTTGCAAGATAAATAATCACCTGGCAATAGTTCTCTGTCCGGCCATCAGCGTTCTCACCTTGCTGCGCAGCCCATCCATCTCCACACGGTGCCGGGCAACCTCCGCCTTCATACTCGTGCACAGCTGCAGCACCTCACGCATCTGATTCGCGCTGATATCCAGCGTCCGCGCCAGCGTCGGCAACTTGCAATACTCAAACCCGCGCAAATCCACCGTCACCACCGTCTCATCGGCAGCCAGCGGTTTCCCATCCTTTCGCCTATAAGCAGCCATAATCAGTGAATAGTGAAAAGTGAATAATGAATAAAAAGCAATCAGCGGTCAGGAAACACCCTGCCATAAACCTGGCGCGGCCCATTTCCTCGCACCACATACGAAACAACCTTGCCACCGCGCACACTAACCTGTATAGTAAACGCATGGACACCACATTCACCATTCCCCCAAGCTACGGGGCAGAGATTTACATCGGCGCAGAAGGTCACATCGTAATCAGACAAGACAATCCGGCCGACGGCGAAATCACCGTAATTCTCACCCCCGAAGAAGCCCGCCTTGCCATCCAGCACATCCAGCAGCTTCTTCTCAAACTCAACCAGGAGAGCTGAATCCAACCAGGCCAGCTCCTTCGCCCTATCCGCCGCGCGCTTGTTGCAGCAAGCCGCGGCCTTCTTATTCTCGTCTTCCATAACAGCCATAGCACTCTGGGTGTCACCTATCCGTTAATACTCCACCTGACACTTAACCGGGTGGTAAGGCGTTAAATCCCGCAACCTCTGCACCAGGGCAGAGCTTGGCTTGCGTTCTCCTTTCAGCACCTTAGCCATATGGCTAGGGCTCACCTCGGCAGCCTGAGCCGCCCGGGTAATGCTATATCCCTTATCGGCCAGCCATTGAGCCGTGACCGACACATTTTTATTGTTTTTCCGCTTCATTTTGTTACAATGCGTGTTACCGTAACCGCGTGTCCGCGTCACCAGCATGACGGTTACGGCTTTATTTAACCGTCCCACTAAACTCAATGCAAGAAAAAAATCAGCTCTTTGGTAAAATTCCTGAAAACATCCGCGCCGCCCTTGCAACCAAAGAGCTAAATCAAAACCAGCTTGCAGACGCTGCAAACATTTCATACGTAACGGTTTCCCGCTACATGAGCGGCGCGCGCACCCCTGGAACAGAAGAGCTGTATCGCATGGCTCAAATCCTGGACGTATCCATGGAATATCTTTTAACCGGTCGGAAAGATCCAGATACCATTTGGAAAACTCGCGCGCTCGCCGCCGAGCAAAAGCTCGCCGAACTCCGCGACCTGCTCCCCCTCTACGCAGAAATAAACGAGCGGTTCACCGAACTTAACACCAAGCTCACCAAACTCGCCTCGGAGTAACATTAGAATGCAAGAAAAAAATGCACTTTGTGGGCAATTTTCTAAGCGCTTCAGTGAAGCGCTCGATTCATCCGGCCTTCGTCAAAAGGACCTAGCAGAACACACAAATATAAGAGAGCAAACACTTTCCCGCTACAAAACAGGCGAAAGAATCCCCGACACCTACGAACTCTACCGCATTGCCGTAGCACTCGGAGTCTCCATCGACTGGTTACTCGGCAGACATTCTCCGGACGATTCATCTTCATCACCGCTCGCGCCAACTGCTCGCGAAAGCCGACTCTCAGAAAAACTCTCCATCGCCACCGCTGGCCTTGAAGCCATCCTCGCCGAACTCAAAAAACAATAGTCAATATGCCTACCTGGATAAAAAACATCCAAAAAGAAGTAAATGTAGCTTCCTGCTTATTTGCGACTGCAATTCTGAACACTATAGCATATTGTTGGGCATTTAAATGCTCAGGAGATGCGCTAACCCACATATCATTTGTCAGTGGAGTTGTCTCAATGATATGCGCCATCATAATAGTTATGTTGTCTTGGAGAGTTAATAGCAAAATAAAAGCTAAACTTGCCATTATAAACCTCAAACAACGATACGAAGATTTACAAAGAAAACCCATGACAGGCGAGAGTTTAACAGAAACTGAATCACAATGCCTTGAAGATGATTTAAAAACTGCGCAAGCTTTACATGGGTGTTTCGATGAAACTGTAAAAACTAAAATAGCTGAAACATTAGACCTTATAAAAAACAGAAAAAAAGAACCATTACTTTACGAAATTGTTTGCAATAAGCTTAAATGGATTACAGATATTAACACTGTTATATAACATGAAAAGTGATACAATCTCATCTATACTAGACTCCCTTCTTTCGCTCACAAGAGAACAGAAGATAGCATGGAAACTTCTCACCCCTTCTTCAAGTGAAAACAAATACTTACCCGAACAAATAATCTTCAGTTCATCTCGTAGAAAATGGGAAATCAAAGAAGAAGAAACAGGCTCCATCAACTCACGAATGATAGGATGTTTCTATATTGGCAAAAATAGAAAAGAAAGAGATAGTTACTTTTTCTCCATGATGATAAATGGGAAAACAATCCTTTCTTATACAACCAATGAGTTAGAAGAGCCATTCAAGCTAAAGGCTCTACACGATACCGTGCTTCACTTACATAATTCCGCTCTCACAAGCTTTGCATACCATGTGCTCAATGAGTTTAAAAAAGAAACAAATGCAAAACCAGGCGAGAGCATAGAGGAAAGTGAAGAGACAAAAGACGAGTAACTTTCACTATCCTTCTCCCTCATCGGGCAATAATTCAATCCATCAAAACAGTAACAATATGAACAACGAAGAAAACGTACAAGGCATCAAGCATCAGCAAACAAACACAGACAACAAAACGGAGTTGCTTAATTGTTCCCGTGTGCCCTTGGCCGTCATCCCCACACCGCCGAAAGCCCCGACTACGCCACCCCGGAACCAGGATAAATAACCCTATCCCCCAAAAAAACGGACTTGCCGCAGTCGTAGTAATAAGGTATAACCAGCACATGGAGCAACCAGAACTCACTGAAGAGCAAAAAGCGCAGCTTGCAGCAGACCGGCATTTGGTAGAAAACACCAACCAGCAAGTATACCAGCTCTATGTAAAAGTCATGCTCACACTTGCCTCCGGCGTGCTGCTCGGGTCATCTGCAACCAGCATACCTGAGCGCTCAAACTACACACTGCTGCTCATCTCTTGGGCATTCATGGCAGCAACGCTGATAATAATCCTCAGCGAAATGTACTACTCAATGAAGGAATCCGGCAGGTATGCAGACAAACTCGCAGAATACAGCACAAACGCCGCAACCTTCCCGCCCCCACCGGACAACAAGACAATCGAGACTCTCATATTAGCCTCGCTAATAACCTTCATACTAGGAATCATCCTCCTGCTGCTTTCTCTTGCAATTCCCCACCTCTCACCTTGCCAGAACCTCCCCTGAAAACAACCCGAAAACAATGGCCAGCACCTACCTCATATATGACGACATCACCGGCGCCAAGGGAGCAGAACGCCTCACAGAGCAGGAACGCGCCGAACTGCAAGAACTCATTGGTCAGGCGCCGGTCACCGCACCGCTGCCCACCTACGGAAAAGAACAGGAACCCTTTGCCTGATTCCCCCTATGCACCCCTACAAAACCCTGCAGAACGAAACACCATGACTCCATACCTCCAAGACGGCCTCCATGATCATATTATTTTTTGCCCAAGGTGTCAATCAAACAATCAGCATACCACGCACCGACTCTATTATAAGACAGGAGAAAACTATATACAAGAAGTACCCTTTGTCAGACATGTCTGCACCATGTGCGGCATGATATCATTTGACTATTACAAGAAAAGTGAATCCGGCAACTACAATTTTTACAGATTATACCCTCAAGAGTCACCGGCAAATCTCCCTCCAGCAAGCCCGGATTTACCACCCACCTGCAAGGAAACATACACAGAAGCCGCCCTCATATTTGAACACTCCCCTCGCTCAGCTGCGGTACTTTTGCGCCTCTGCCTACAACAACTCCTTGAACACCTCGGCTTCAAAGGTACAATCTTCAACATGATAGCAGAAGCAACAACAAAATTGCATCTACCGGAACATATCCAACAATTTATGGATGTAACGCGTCATTACGGCAACGAAGCAGCTCATGAAACCGAACTTACACTCAACCCGGACGAACAACGAGAGAATGTAGAATATATGTTCAGCATCATCAACGAAATCACACATCATGCCATCACTATTCCCCAAAAATCACAGCAATCATACAACAAACTTCCGGAATCCGTACGCAAAAGCATAGAAGACAGAAACAAGAAGCATGAGAAAACAACCTCTTTCTCATGAGATTGAAGATTATCTTAGCTGAGCCCTCCTCGCCATCCCCATGACCGCCCCCTACGCCTCGCCCCTCGAACCCTACGCCTGATCAACACCATCGCCCCCACCCCTATCGAAGCACGGAGCTTTAGTCCCGACCACCCCTGAACTCCCTAGACAAGCGGAGAACTCCCTAGACAAGCTCCGCACTTTGCACAAAAGAGCTCCGCAAAATGCGGAGCTCTTTCGTAAATCGTCAATAGTCAATAGTCAATCTCCCTGCCGCCTCACGCAACTGCTCCGCCGTAGGCCTCAGATACACCGCATGCACCTCCGGCGAATCATGCCCCACCAACTCCATCGCCATACCCTGGGAAACACCGTTAGCATGCAGCATCGTCACCACCGTAGCGCGTAAGCAATGAAACGTCTTACTATGCCAGGTACGCCTGCGCCCATGGCCACCGGCACCCTGCAGCCCGATACCATGCAACCGCACCAGCTGCGTGAACTCCTGGCTGGGATTACTATGCACCCGCAACCGAGGCAACACCCACGTAGCAGCATCCCCACCCTGCTCCTGCGCCCAGGCATACTGCTCGCGAGCCCACACATAAAACCCATCCAGCATAGGCTGCTGCAGCCGGCGGGCAGTCTTCCCCGTAGTCATACACACCACCCGGCGCTCCCAATCAAACTAATCCCAGCGCAAATTACGAATATCCCCCAGACGCTGCCCGAAAGTCCCAAGACAACACCGCACCGCCGCCGCCCTCTCATCCGGAAGTTTCTCCACCAGCACCTGCACCACCTCCGGCGTAAACGCATCATGCACCACCCTCTCCTCCTTGCCATCCGGCGGCACAGAACCCCTGTCACACGGATTCTTCCCGATAAGCTCCGCATCCAGCGCCCAATTAAACGCCGCCCGCAGCACATACAACCCATGCTGCACCGTCTTACACCGCACCTCACACCGCCTGTCAGTCACCCACTGTTTAATATCAGCGCGCGTCACCAGCCTTGCCGGCGAGCCCCCAGCCAACCACAGAACTGGGCATAAGTAGTCCGCGCATTAGCATACGTAGCCACCGAAAGCCGGCCCAACTTCCCCTTCAGGACCGTATCAAACAACTCGCGCACCGACAAATTATCCTGGCGCTGAGCCTCCACCTGAGCGGCGGACGCCAACTCCTGCGCCACCAGCAGCGCCCTACGCTTAGCCTGCGGCTTAGAAAGGCGTTCTCCCTGGAACAGCCCACCCACCAACGGCACCTTAGTGGACTTCTTCACGCGAGAACCATCAGACAAAGACCACTGCGCCCACCAGCACGGACTCTTAGCATCCTGGAACAAGGACACCCCGGAAACGAATACACCATCTCTTTTCATATCTATTGAGCTAAATAAAGATTTTTCGCTCACTTTTCGCTCACCGATTCGCTCAGTTTTCGCTCAAAGTGATGCGCTAAATTAGCTCAACAGGCTCACGCAAATCAAGTAAAATCAACAGTTGCGCTAAACAGCGCAAAACAAGAAAACAGCCTCGACGGGAATCGAACCCATATCTGCCCTTTAGGAGAGGGCCGTTCTATCCATTGAACTACGAGGCCGGCTCATTATGCGAAATCTTGTGTCTTATGAATCAGGCTTTATACGCTTCACGCACTTCCTGAAGTTGTTCGGGGTTAAGCTTTTTCTGCAGCTCCGGCAACATGCGAGCGAAATATTCAGCAGAGGTCCACCCATGCAGCGGCTGGGGGGTGGGTTTCTCATAAGCCCAGGTGGGTATGGGCAATGCCAAATCCAGAACCACAGGCGCAAGCGGGGCCATGCGGCACAGTGCGTCTGCAGCTTCCTGCGCAAGTTCCGGATATGTTTCCAGCGCATTCAGCACAAAGGAACAGCTGAGCCGGTTAGGCGTGGTTTCCATCTCATCCAGCAGTTCACCCACACGGGATTCCGGCAGCTCCAGCAGCGGTTTAAGCAAGGGCAGAACACGCATATCTGCCAGGCTGAGCACAGCATCCAGCAGCGTTGTGGGGGCATATTCATCACGCACCAAGCGAGTCACCAGCTCGGCAATGCCGGCAAGGTGCTCCGAAGGTCCCGGCTGAGCCAGCGTTGCCACATACGTAGCAGCCTTACGACTCAAGGCTTCATCCGGCTCGTTGGTTGCATAGGGGATGAGGGACTTCCAGCCCTCACCCTTTCGACCGGAAATGAAACGAGTAAGCTGAATGAGACTGCTCTTCCGGGCAGCAATGGTGGTTTTATCGGCGAAAATATCGTATATATCGAAATTTTCCTCCAGTTTTTCCTCGTCGTTGCTAGCCATGAGACCACAGGCCATCATGGTAAGAGGCCACTGGTCTGCGCCGATTTCGTGCACGCGAACCGGGTCGTGTGCCATAGCGGCTAAGCGTTCCAGCTCCGACAGGCCGGAAAAGTTGTCCTGATAAAGCCCCATGAATCGAAATCAGAAGCCAGGGTTAAACTCAGTACTGCCCACTTCAGGCGTTTCACCAAAGGGATTGCCCAGCGGGTTTTCCTGCTGCTGAGGCTGCGCCACGGGCTCAACCGGTGTGGGGGCCTCGACGTCCAGTAAGGTAAGGCGCATATCCACCGTCTTATCCATGACCAGAGCACTGGTGGGACAATTCGTCTTGCACTGCTCATACCAGGAGCGGGCAGCATCCTTGTCACCTTTGTCCTTGGACAGGTCGCCCAGCATCACATAGGCAAGAGCAGAATAGGGATTGGCCTCCATCTGGGTAATGCGGATCCAGGCAGGAACAGAGTCCTTGCCCTGCTGAAGCTGATAAGTAGCCAGAGCGGCCAGCGCACGAGCCTGCATCGGCACAGGAGCATTACCTGCAGCTACCTTTTCCAACGCGGCAACACCGGCTTCCTCACCCTTTGCAAGAAGGGAAAGCCCATTCATCAACTCCGCTGTTGCAGCGGAAGGTGTGCCAGAGTAATTCTGCTGCAGTGTCAGGATTGCGTCTGCATCATATTCATCCGCAGAGGCTATTCCCTCACCTGGAGCCGTAATTTTCATAGCCTGCACCACCTGGGCGGCCGCATCCTCCTTCATGTCATTGAGATGGGAGAACGCAGCAATGACACCACCGGCAACAATACCGAGAGTGATACCGCCCCACATCAATTTCTTGTAGTGAGCGTTGAGGAACTGTTCGTGCCTGGACGGACCGATGGCAATTTCGCCGATGGCCTTAATCTCTTCCGGCGTAAGCGGAAGGGTGTCCTCATTTATCTTGTTGTTGTTATCCATAATGTGGTGATTTATCTGTAAGCTCTGTTAAGATTGCGAAGACGCTCCAGGTCAAAATAGTTATTAAACCCGAGATTGTGGTAGATTTCGAGCGTTGCCTTGGACTTGTTGAGTGTATAGAAGTGAATGCCATCCACCTCGGCATCGAGCAGCTCGCTGCACTGGTTGCTCGCGTAGTTGATGCCTATGCGCTCCAGGGAAGCCTTGTCGCCTCCAGCTCGGAGCATAGCCTTGAGCAAGCGTGCGGGAAAATTAGTTCCGGCAGACAATTCCGCCATGCGGTTCATACCGGAAATGGAGGTGACAGGCATGATTCCCGCAATAATCGGGACATTGATATCCATGATACGGCAGCGGTCGCGGAAGTCAAAGAAGGCATGATTATCAAAGAATAGCTGCGTGCAGATATAATCAGCACCTTCATCAATCTTCGCCTTCAGGTAATCCATCTCCCTGATTCGATTCCGGGAATCCGGGTGCCCCTCCGGGAATCCGGCCACGCCTATTGACAAACGATACGGGAGTTTCTGGCGTTCCTCCCAGTTGCGAATGAAACGAACCAGGTCAGCAGCATGCTTGAACGCGTCCTTGGAAGGGTCGTACGAAGTATTGCGGGGGGGATCGCCTCGCAGCGCCATGATGGCACGTGCTCCGGCGCTGATGTAACCATGCAGGATTTCCTCAATCTCAGACTCCGTATGTCCCACGCAAGTCAGATGCGGAACGGTCGGGATACCACGATTCTGCATATCCAGCACCACAGAGCGGGTTAAACCGCGGGAACTGCCACCAGCACCATAGGTGACACTCACAAAGCTGGGATGAAAGTCCTGAAGCTTCACAACGGTTTCCAACAGAGCTGTAGCTCCCTCCGGTGTCTTGGGAGGGAAGAATTCGAACGAGAAGCTCGGGATTCGATCGAATAAGGCGCTCATCATGGTTAAAATTCCGTGTATCGTCTTGAGGGGAAAAATCAGGGAACCGGGGTAAGCTGGGCTTCTACCTCAGGCAGGGGTTTCGGGGCTTCCGGTGCAGCAGGGTCTCCGTAACTTTCCATGCGGAGTTCGCGACTGCTCAGGAAGGGAGACACCACAACCTCATCTCCGGGACGGGGTTTGCGGTTCTCTTCTACAGCGGGATCCTGCACTCCGCCGAAACTTACCTGTTTCAACTCTGCCGTAAACTGCCCGGACTCCTCGTCCTTACCATCCACCGTGGCCTCGCATACGATATAATCACTACGCTTCACCGCAATAATCAACCCCTCGTTCACGGGAGAGCTCCCCTCTGCCTTGAACAACAACACCCCACAATCCTCAAGATATGCGGTTACAGCACCCAGGTGCACGGAAGACTCCGTATCCTCCGGTTCATCTTCCACGGTAAAAGATTCCACCTCCTGACGACGCTTGGCAGACGCAATCACGCTACTTTCCTCTGCAGCAGTCAAATCGGCCTCATTTTTCTTGGACTCCTCTTCAGCTGCAGCACGTGCAGCAGCAACCTCCGGGGCGTCATTCTGTGAATTCAGGCGAGCCATCCGGGCATCATGCTCCTGCTGACGTTTCTCGTACTCATTGATTTTCAACTGAGTCTGGTACATCTGATACTGTTCCTGCCGGGCAGGCAGCAGCACCGTGAAGGCATAGAACATGAGCCCTACGGTAACAATCAGAAGCACAAGGATGGTTGCACGAAAACCGTTCATGCGGGCAAGTATAGCAAAAATAGCTTCGGATTCAAGCAAAGAATCTGTCAGAAAATATGCTCGTTTTTGGCATACAGGCTTGATTTCTGCTTGCAAGTTGGCAGCAGTAAGGATATAAAACAGGTGATACAATGTTTAATCTGCCGAATACCATCACGCTTGCTCGTATTATACTCGTCATAGTCTACACCGTGGCTCTGGCTATGAATGGAGTGGTTTCCCCGCTCATCAATGAGGTTTCAGGAACCTGGTTTCAGCCCATTTCCATGACAGCATGCGTGGCGCTCTGGGCATTTGTCATAGCAGCCATAACAGATTTCTTTGATGGATACCTGGCACGCAAGTACAATCTGGTGACCAGTTTCGGCAAGCTGATAGACCCGCTGGCAGATAAAATTCTGGTAAGCGCAGCCTTTGTATACCTTTCAGCCGTTGGAATCTGCCCATTCTGGGTAACTATCCTCATCATCTTCCGAGAGTTTCTTGTAACCGGGCTGCGCCAGCTGGCCGTGGCCCAGGGAGTAGTCATTGCGGCAGACCGCCTTGGTAAATGGAAGACCGCTGCACAGCTCACCTATTGCATTGCCTGCATGACCCAGCTTGCCTATGGCGGAAACCTGTTCGAACCGCTGCGTTCACTCTCCATTGGAGATAGTGGTATGTGGTTCCGAGAAATAGCCCTGTGGCTCAGTGTTATCCTCACCCTGTGGAGCGGAGCAAACTACTGCATTCACAGCCGGCACCTGTTGAAAGGCTGATTTACACCCTTTTCTTTGCGAATTCTCCATGAATAAGATTATTCTTTCCCTGTGCACCGCAGCCGGTGCGTTCCTGCTGGGCAGCTGCCAGCAGCCTCAATACAAGGCCTATTTCCTTGCTGAATCTTCCACCCCGGAGGCTGGCGCGGCTTTCAATGTGCGCTACAACGGTCGCATGTACAACCGCATGCCCATGATGAGCCTGAAGCATTTTGAAAAATTCAAATCATTCATGGCAGATGACGGCTCATACGGCATCGTGCTCTATACCCCCAAGGAATACCGCACCCGCCTTTACACAGAAACGCAGCAGAACATCGGCAAGCATCTGCTGCCTGTTATCGATGGCCTTGCCTTTGACCCCATGGAAATTGATAGCGGCATCACTGACGGTCAGCTGATTATCTGGGGCGGGCTGAACGGCTATGACCTCCGCCGCATCAGCGAAACGGTGGCACCCGTTGATGAGGAAATGGAAGAAAAGCGTTATCTGGATGATGATCCCCGCCCGAAGCCGGAGCTGCCGAAAGACGCAGCCCCGAGCAAAGACGAACACGGACGTCTCATCCCCGAATTGTATTCTTCAGCCACCCGCAGTAAGAAGCAGTGAGCATTCCCCGGCTAATAACAATGCTTGGCTTACTCTGTGCCACTTCCTGGGCGCAGATGCAGGACCTGGTGTACCGACTGCCCACGAATAACAAGACCTTATTCACCACAGGCAAGGACGACTACTACATGTACGTCGACCGCAATTTCGAGGGCGAAAAAACCAAGCCATGGCAAGGCGGCACCTACGGCATGGTGCGTAATCCGTTCCGGCCCACCCCCGGAGGCCCCATCATGTTCAGCCGCCTTCACGAGGGAATAGACGTCAAGCCCATCAATCGAGACGCCAAGGGGGAGCCGCTTGACGAGGTACGGCCGATAGCCCCCGGAACGGTGGCTTATGTGAGCAACAACCCAAGATTCAGCAACTACGGGAGATATGTCGTCGTGGCTCACAAAGTACCCGAAGGAACCATCTACTCCCTGTACGCCCACCTGGCCGCTGTTTCCTGCAATGAAGGCCAGCGAGTCGGCACGGGCAATGTACTGGGGAGGCTGGGATACAGCGGAGTCGGACTGAACAAGACCCGGGCTCACCTGCATCTTGAAATCGGGCTCATGATTAACAGCCGTTTT
This sequence comes from Akkermansiaceae bacterium UBA3385, assembly GCA_002358905.1. Lineage (GTDB taxonomy): Bacteria > Verrucomicrobiota > Verrucomicrobiia > Verrucomicrobiales > Akkermansiaceae > Akkermansia. The sequence continues at coordinate 12,213 of DEPT01000034.1, read as the reverse complement.
GCCGATTTTTACACAGGCGAAAACAAGCATGGCAACTTTAACGGATTGAATCTGTGCGGATTTGACCCCACACCAATTCTGAAAGCATGCCGCAACGGGGCTCCCTTCTCCATTTCTGCCTACTTTGCCGGGCTGAAAGAACATTACCGAGTAGCCGTTCCCTGCATAGGCGCCATGGATATCCTGCGCAGACATCCTTTCCTATACAAAGGAAGCCGAAACGAACACAAGCGACCCCATTCGCTGGAAATAGCCTTTACTGCGGAAGGTGTTCCTATCGGTATATACCCAGCAACGAGGCAAGTGCAGCAGGCCCACATCGTTTCCTGCCAGCCTATGCCCACAGTACAGCAGAACTGCACCGTCAACCGAGTTAAGAACAGCAGCGAAAATGCCGTTCTTACACGTTCCGGCCTAGGGTATGTCAACCAATTCCTCTGGGTGGAGGATATGCTCACCGCCCCCGCAGCAAACGAGTCCCTGTAACACTTTATTCTGAGCCATGAAGCTTCGTTCTCTCCTGCTCCTCTCCATCCTGGCCAGTCATTCTGCCCTGGCCGATACGCAGCGGGCTGAAGCCCTGCTGAGAGAAGGTTGCCCGGCGGATGCGCTGGACGCCTTGCATGGCGATGATTCCCCCGATGCCTATTACTGGCAGGGCCGAGCACTCATTGAACTAGGGCGTCTGCAGGAAGCCGCAGTTGCCTTACACCATGTTCCCACTGAGCACAAGCTCTACCCTTACGCGGCCAAGGGGCTCTTATACTGTGCGTGGAAAAGTAACAGCGTTGATTTCGCTGTCATAGCCACCCCCATGGTGACAAGCGAAAACAAGGAAATTGCATCACTGGCCACAGCTGCACTCGCCGAACACTGGCTGCGACAGCCCAAGAGCCAGGATAATTCTGCTTTGGAGCACCTGCGGGAACTGGTGAAAACGCAAACGGAACTCACCCCCCTGCTCCGGCTTCTGGAAATCGACAACCTGCGTCTGCGAGGAGAATTCGACAAGGCAATCGAACAATGCCGTGCCATGGAGAGCGACCGCTCTCTTCCCCAGATTATGCGCCAACGTGCGCGACTGTCACTGTCGAAAGTCTATTACGCAAAAGAGGAGGCCGAAGCAGATTCCGCGAAGGACGAAGAGCCGAAGAATACCACCAGCATTCCCTTGCTGGCACTGGATTCTGATACAGCCGCCCCCAGCTACGATGATGGCAAGGGAGAAGAAACGCTGCTGCACTTCATTTCCTCACATCCGGATTCCCCCTTGCTGGAAGAAGCATTTCGCCGTTTGAATGAAAAAAACGCATTCAGAACCAGCGAATATGCCGGCAACAAGCTGAAGGAATGGATGGCAGAGCCCCTTAAGCCCCGCAGAGCCGCCATGGCTTTGCTCATCCAACAGCATCTCCAGACTCCGGAAGGTTCGTACGAAATCCCGCTGGATGTCAGCTATGCCAATACCGCCGCAGCAACCTGCCCCCATGAAAACGCAACCCGCACTATCCTGCTGGAGCAAACCCGCTGGTTTCTGGAACGCAAGCAGACCCACGAGGCCCTGCTCTACCTTGGCATGATTCAGGGAGACGATGTCTACAAGCGCTTTTACGAAAAGCAACTGCATTCTCCGGAGGCTGCATCCACCGCACAAGGTTATCTGGAATGTGCCCGGGAAGCACCGGAGACGCTGCGGCCCGCCGCTCTGACCAACGCTCTGATATGCGCGCTGAACGCAGGTGATACGGCCACCCAGGAAGCCGTATTGAACATGTCCGACATTTCAGAGGAGCAGCACTTCAGCCTCCTGCTGGCCCGGGTGGCATACTGGTTAGACAAAGACCCCGCCAAAGCGCAGTCTGATATCGATATTCTGAAAACCCTCCCGGCTCCCAACAAGGAACTTCAGGCGGATCTGGAAATGGACCAGGCCTACCTGCACCTGAAAGACAACCCGGCTGCGGCTCGCGAGCTCCTCGACAAAAGTAAAATTGATGAGTACCTGACCGAACTCAGCGTGGAGCGGCAGCTTCGATTCTTTGCCATTCAGGAAGAAGCCATTAAACGACTTTCCAGCAAAGACTCCGGCAACAACGCCACGCGGGAAGCCATGGATATGGTACAGCAGGCCGCCAAGAAAGTACGCGCCCCGCGGGTACTGGCCGTACTCACACTGCATCTGGCCAGTCTCCAGTCTGAACAAGGTTTGCATGCGGATGCCCTGCGCACCCTGAATACCCTGCTGCGCAAATACCCCAAAAATGATTTTGCCGAGCGGGTGCGATACATGGCAGCCCGGGAGTCCGAATTCATCGGCACGCAGGAATCACTTCAGCGTGCAGCAGCACTCTACGCGTCCTGTGCCGAACGTAGTGAAGACCTGCTCTCCATCAAAGCCAGCATTCATCACGCATCCGTCTTACTGCGCCTGGGCAAACACGAGGAATCAGAACATATTCTCGTACGCATTCTGCGCAACAATCAGAACATGCGCCCGGAAGACAAGGCTCACGCCTCTGCCGTGCTGGCAAATAACAAGGCCCTTCTTGGCACTGCAGAAGGCAGAAACGAGGCTATCAACATTGTCAGTCAGACCCTGGCAGATGGCAATCTACCCAAATGGTGGCGTTATCGTGTGCTCCTGCACCATGCCACACTGTGCTCCCGGGATGCACGCTATCAAGAAGCCCTGCGGGATTACGAAGAAGTTCTGAGCATGAATCCTGCCATGGATGAATCCCCCAGCCAGGCAGACTGGCACATTCTGTACAGTGCAGGTGCCGGAGCAGTCATGCAGCTCATGTATCTGGAACGGTATCAGGAAGCCGCGGACAAAGCAGATTCCATTGCAGAATGGAACAAGAAACACGCAGATTTGTCGAAACGTAAACAGTTCAAAAACTGGGCTCAATACATCCGCCAGACGAATTTTGTGAATAAGGACGTTCTGCCGTTCTGAACCAGATTGCAGCAACCGTAAATAAAGAGATTACTTGAGGATTCATCCCAGGAACCGGCATGAAAATCCTTTACGACCAGCCGTAATAAACTGGTGGTGCACGAACACCGCAGTAAATCCCTTGACCCACCGCCGGCATTCATGTAGAATACATGGCAAATGAAGACGCCTATTGTCCGCAAAGTGGAGCAGGTTCCCGTTTCCCGCTTCTATGAGAAATATCGCAGCACGCTGGAGCTGCAGCTGTTGAACACGCCTCTGGGCATGTCCCGTCCGATTGTGCAGCCGGCATTCAACCGCCCGGGGCTTGCGCTTGCCGGGTATTTCGGATACTTTGCGCACGAACGAATCCAGGTTTTCGGGGCTGCAGAAATGGCCTATCTGGGTACCATGTCACCACAGGAACGGGAGGAAAGACTTGACCATATCTGCAAACTGGATGCCCCCTGTCTTATCTTTGCCCGCGGGGTGGATGTTCCGAACGATGTACTGAACATCGCAGACCGCTACAACCTGTGCGTGTTCCGCACGGCTCTGCTCACCATGGAGTTTGTGAACCGCGCCACCTACATCCTCGAAAATGAGTTTGCAGACAGCACCACCATGCACGCCTGTATGGTCGACGTGCGCGGCGTTGGGGTGCTCATCACGGGTAAAGGCGGCGTGGGTAAGAGCGAAATCTCTCTCGGCCTAGTGGAACGAGGTTCCTCCCTGGTGGCAGACGACATGGTACGCATCCGCAACCTGGGCGGCGACCTCATTGCCACTGCCCCCCCGTTGAGCAGTGGGTTCATCGAAATCCGCGGACTGGGCATTATCAATGTCACCAACCTCTTCGGTTTGAAAGCTTACCGCAAGGAAAAACGTATCGACCTCGTCATCAACTTATTCAGCGGAGAAATGACTGAGCTGGAGAGGCTCGGTCTGGAGCACAAGTACATCAACATTCTGGGGGTTGAAGTGGAGCACCTCAACCTGCCCGTAGCACCGGGACGCGACATGTGCCGTCTGGTGGAAGTAGCCGCCCTGGGCCGCTACCTGCGCGACAGCGGCTATGACATGGCCAGCGAATTCAACAAACGTCTCAACAAGGAAATTGCCAACCGCACCGTATACCCGGGTAACGCCGAATAACACACACATGAACACCCCCCTTTCCGAAATAGTTTCCCTGCTGAATTGCACCCTGCGCATTGCAGAAATCAAGGATGCCTCCGTAGCCATGAACGGGCTGCAGGTGGAAAACAATGGCACCGTGACCAAGGTAGCACTGGCTGTGGACGGTTCCCAGAAAAGCATTGATGACGCCATTGCCGCGGGGGCAGACCTGCTGGTGTTGCACCACGGCATCTTCTGGTGCGGGCTGCAGCCGGTCACCGGCTGGTGGAAACAAAAACTACTTTCCTGCCTGAGCAATAATCTGGCCATCTATTCCGCTCACCTTCCCCTGGATTTGCACCCGCAGCTCGGCAACAATGCCGGCATTGCCCAGGCGCTGGGGCTCACTGAGGTGCAACCGGAAGTCGATTACCACGGCACCCTTATCGGGCTCTCCGGCATCTTTCCCGGCAGCGTAGGTGAACTGCAGGCGAAATACGCCGAAATCACCGGGGCAGGAGTCACAGGCGTGGTGCATGATGATACTGCGCCCGCAGGCCGCATAGCCCTCTGCAGCGGTGGTGGTGGCGAAGAAATATACCAGATGCATGCCAAGGGATATTGCACCTACCTCACCGGAGAAGAAAACCACTGGGTAAGCAACGCCGCCCGCGACATGGGGGTGAATATCCTCTTTGCCGGGCACTACGCCACCGAGACTTTCGGTGTGAAAGCCCTTGGCCGCCTGCTGCAGGAGCAGTTCGGGTTGCCCACGGTGTTTATCGATAACCCCACCGGGATGTAACAACATGCTTATCATTGTTGAAGACCAGCTCGGCTCACGCCTGGACCAATACCTGGCTGCACAGCTGCCGGAGCTCTCCCGTGCCCGCATCCAGGCTCTCATCAAGGAAGGCGAAATCACCGTCAACGGCAAGGCAACCAAAGCCAAAACCCCAGTGGAGCGCAACATGCGCATCGAAGTCAATATTCCCGAACCGGAGCCGGCAGAAGCCCAGCCACAGAATATTCCCATCTCCGTACTCTTTGAGGATAAGCACGTCATCGTCATCAACAAGGAAAGCGGCATGGTTGTGCACCCCGCAGCAGGCAACCCGGACGGAACCCTGGTGAATGCCGTGCTCTTCCATTGCGGTGATTTATCCGGCATAGGCGGTGTGGAGCGCCCCGGTATCGTACACCGGCTCGACAAAGACACCAGCGGCTGCATTGTTGTTGCCAAAAATGACCAGGCACACCTCTCCCTTACCACTCAGTTTGCCGATCGGGACACAGGCAAGATTTACCTTGCTGTGGTACAAGGCCGTCCGAAGGAAAACAAGGGCACCATCTTCACCAACATCGGGCGCCACCCGGTCAACCGTCTCAAAATGGCAGTGGTCAATCCCGGCAGCGGTAAATCTGCGATTACAGACTGGGAAGTATTGCACTACGATGCCGCCACGGATTCAACCCTCGTCATGTGTACCCTGCACACAGGCCGCACGCACCAGATTCGTGTACACATGCTGCACCTGGGACACCCCCTCATTGGCGATCCGATATACGCCAATCCCTCCCGGCAGAAAGCGAAACCGGGGCGTCTCATGCTGCACGCCTGGCGACTGGCCTTCAACCACCCGGCAGATGGCAGGCGCATTGCCATTCAGTCCCCCATTCCGGCGGAATACACACCATGGCTCATCGGCCACGAGTTGCCCGAATGGGAAGAAGAGCAGACCGTGTGATTAATCCCTGAACAAACACGCAAAAAAGCCCCGCAGAACAACCTGCGGGGCTTTTGCTTTGTCTTACAGAAAAGAAATCAGAGCTTCTTCCAGGGCAGCGCGGCCAGAAGGTCATCAAAACCAAGGCCTGTGCCAGCGGGCACGGGGAACTCCGGCGTAATCTCCATACCCAGAGTCTCAGAGAACTCATTGGGGCGGAACACATGGTGCGTCACCAGACCACAGAGCGGCACTTCCTCCGCGGGCTTGCCCGTGTAGAACTTAGCGGCATTGTATGCAGCCCAGCACTGGCCGAGGGGGTGATCCATGTAAGTGGTGAAAACAGGCAGACCCGTTGTGCTCTGGTGGCGGGCAGGCTTCACGATGCGCATCATCGGCTTCGTCGTACGGGCGGGGATGATAGCCTCATTCTGCACCGGCATATCATACCCCAGGGGCATACCGGCATCCTGCAGACTCTGCCAGGCGGCTACATCATAATAGCAGGGGTCTTCCACAAAATCAATGCGCTGGCGCATGGCCTCCGGCAGCATGTCCCAGAACTGCAGAGCCTCTTCCGGGGAAAGTGTGCAGTTGAAATCCAGGCGCCACTTCCAGTCCGGGACCATGGCTGCCAGATTCACCAGGCGTTCCACCGTGGCGGCAAGCTTGGGAATCACCTTGATCTTACCCACACGGAACCCGCGCTGGTGCAGGTTGTATACCTGAGAGGGAGTAGCGCTTACGGTAAGGGTGGCATAGCTGCGGGGCACGCTCAGTCCTTCGAACAGGCTCACCCCGTTGGCTCGTGCTTCGCCATCCAGTTCAATGCACTTCATGGCGCGGGCCCCCAGGCGCATCGGCGTACCTTCGCGCAGGGCATCCAGCTCATACTCCAGCGGAGAATCGCCCAGCTCCGGCCAGGCCTGCAAACAGGCATAACCACCATTTTCACCACGCAGCAGCACGCCTTCACGGGGCTGGGCTGCGGCACGGGCGCTCAAGGCCCCCACGGGATAAAGAGTATACGGAGTGTAGTGCATGTCCCTATTTAAGCACGTTCACTCCATTTGTCACGCCCATTCTGTGTTTACAGTCACTATTTTCAAACAAATCCCCCATTACGCGAATACGGGCAGACATGAATGCCAGCGGAATTTTACACGTCAAAAATCAAAAATCCAAAATCAAACATTCCCTTGCTGCCTCACTTTCGGCTCGCCAAGGGGGAAATTAACATATATAATGCGCGCGTGAGCAGAACAATACAAGTCTACACCGGTGGTTCCGTAGGATGCAATGGCTACCTCATCGCAGGTAACGAGGGCTATGTAGCCGTCGATGCCCCGATGGGCATGGCCGACTGGGTATGCCGCCGCCTGCCCGAGGGCGCAAAGCTCACCCACCTGCTGCTCACTCACCAGCACTTCGACCATGTGGAAGGCGCGGCGGAGCTTCAGCGCCGCACAGGCTGCACCATTCATGCCGTGGCGCCATACAGCAAAGTGCTGACCCTGGAGGAAGCCGTAGGCGCCTGGGGGCTTCCCCCGGTGCCCCCCTACACGGTAGATGATGTACTGGGCACAGCCCCGCGCAAGACCAACTGGGCCGGCATGGACTGGCAGGTATTCCCCATTGCCGGGCATTCCACCGATGGTGTTGCTTATTACCTGCCTGCGGATGATGAACTTTTCGTGGGCGATATCCTCTTTGCCGGCAGCGTAGGCCGCACGGATTTCCCCGGCGGCAGCATGAGCGCACTGGTGCGCGGCATCCGCGAGCACCTTATGCCCCTGCCCCCTCACACCACCGTGAACAGCGGTCATGGCCCCGCCACCTCCATAGGCGAGGAGCAGCTCAATAACCCCTACATCTGCTGAGCAGCAACATGGACGACACTTTCACACAACAAACGACAACGGAAACGAAGATGACATTCGACGAGCTGGGGCTTTCTGCCCCCATTCTGGAAGCCGTCAAGGACTGCGGCTACGAGACACCCACCCCGATTCAGCAACAGGCCATCCCTGTCATCATGCAGGGTAAGGACGTCATTGGCGCCTCCCAGACCGGCACCGGCAAATCCGCTGCGTTCGCCCTGCCCCTGCTGAATAGCATCACCCATACCGGCCAGCCCCAGATTCTGGTGCTTGAGCCCACCCGAGAACTCGCAGATCAGCTCGCCGAATCATTCCGCAACTACGCCAGGCACACCGATATCAAGGTCGGTCTGCTCTACGGCGGCGTAGGCTACGGCGCCCAGACCGAGGAGCTCAAGAAGGGCGTGGATGTGGTAGTAGCCACCCCCGGGCGTCTCATCGACCATTTCTACCGCGGCAACATGAAGTTCAAGGCCATCAAGGCCCTGGTGCTGGATGAAGTGGACCGCATGACGGACATGGGCTTCCTGCCCATCGTACGCAAGATTGTGAACCTCTGCCCCTGGGAAGGCCGCCAGACCCTCTTCTTCTCGGCCACCATGCCGCAGATTCTACAGGGCTTTGCCAAGTGGTGCCTCACCGACCCGGTGGAAATCGCCATTGCCCGCCGGGAAGTCGCCAGCACCATCTCCCACGCCTTCTACCCGGTGGGTCTCGACCAGCGCGATGACCTGCTGCTTGCCCTGGTGAAGCAGACAGAGTTCCAGAACCTCATGATTTTCACCCGCACCCGCAAGGAAGCCGATACCGTGGGCAACATGCTCGCCAATGCAGGCTGGAAGGATGAGGTCACCGTCATGCACTCCGACATCGCTCAGAAGGAACGCATGGCCGCGCTCAAGGGCTTCAAGGAGGACAAATTCCGCATCCTCGTGGCCACAGACGTAGCCGCCCGCGGCATCGACATCAACGGCGTAACCCACGTCATCAACTACCGCGTGCCCGAAAACCCGGAGGATTACGTGCACCGCATCGGCCGCACCGGCCGCGCCGAATCCACCGGCGATGCCTTCACCCTGCTCACCGCCGATGAGGTGGACTTCGCCAAGAGCGTGGAACTCTTCATCAACCGCAAGATTGCCCGCCGCAAGCTGGACGGCTTCGACTACGCCTATACCGCCCTGCTGGAGGAAGGACCCGTGCGTCCCATCCGCAAGCCGCGTCCAGCACCCAAGCGCCGCCGCCGCTGATTGCACTTCCATGCGCGTTGTCAGCATAGACCCGGCTATACGCAACACTGGATTCGCCGTCATCGACGGCGATTTCCGTGCTCCGCACGCGCTGGAGTACGGCACCCTCTCCCTACCCGCCAAACTCAGCCAGAGCCAGTGTCTGCTGGCCATTCATGATCATGTGTGCGCGCTGATTGAAAAATGGAAACCCGATGAACTGGCCATCGAGGGCATCATCTATGTGCAGAGCCACCGCACCGCCATCACCATGGGCTCCGCCCGCGGGGCGGTGGTGCTGGCTGCCGCCCGAAACGGACTCCAGATTATGGAATATCCGCCCACCTGCGTCAAGCTCGCCACTGTGGGCCGCGGCGGCGCCGGAAAGCAACAGGTCGCCTTCATGATGCGCGCCCTGCTCTCCCTCACCGAAACTCCGGCCCCCGATGCCGCCGATGCCCTCGCCATCGGCTATACCCACCTCGCCGCCGCCGATCCCATCCGCGCCCACCTCTTCCGCGAGCGGAAGTATATTTGATTCCATTCCGACCCACGGGAGGATTTCGTCTGCGGCGAGAGCCGCAGATTTCGTCCAGCTCCGCTGGATTTCGACCTTGCCCGCCAGGGCAAGGAGCGAAAAAACACCCCGGCACGGATAACCATTCCGGGGTGTTGCAATTAACAGGCATTCCCTCGCATCAGAACGCCAGCTGGATGCCTACATTGGCATTCACCTCGCGGGAATCGCCGCGCAGCACAGCATCTCCGCTGGCGTAGACCGCCGCACGGGCGCTCACCGGCACATGCAGGCTTGCGCCCACATTGTAGCCAAAGCTGTCGCGCTTGCTGCCGCTCTGGCGGAAGGCATGGCTGCGGGCACCGCTGAAGTTCATCTCCACCTCGCTTTCGGTATCGCCCAGCTTGTATTCCAGACCAGCCTGCAAGGAAAGCGTGGCTGCCGGGGCTGCATCCACCGCAGCAAAGCTGTAGTGGTAGCGGGCACCTGCGCTCAGCGTGGTCATCCAGGCATCCTGCGATTCCACCTGCAGAGAAGCCGTATCTGCCCCCTTCTCATGGAAGGCACCCAGCTTGCCCATGCTGCTCTCCAGAGCACCGAAGAACTGCACGCAGTTCGCCTCATCCACAGCCACCTCGTAAGCGCTTTCATGCATGAAGTTCACCGACGAGCCATCTGCCTGGGCTCTCACCGCATTCCCCATCACCTGACGCTCCAGGTCATAGCTGTACACACCCACACCCAGCGAAGTCTTGCCCGTATAGGCACCATCGCGGCGCACTAGGAATGCATCCACATAGGTATTACTGCTCTTCTGGGTCAGGCCGACCTCCGGCTGCAGCTTCGAGCGCCCGGAAGCCACCGCAAAACCGCCACTCACCTTGTCCTCACCGAGGAATTCCAGCGCAAACTGACCACCATTCTCGGTCATCTCATAGCCACGCCCGCTGGCATCGCCATCCACCTCCGAGCGGTTGGTGTAAGCCTCGATATAAGCGCGGGTCTTCGTGCCGGCCAGAGCATGGCCGCTACCCATGGAACCACGCAGGCGGCGCATGTGGCCACGCGCAGCATCCTGCTGGCTGCTCATCAGCGTGGCATATTCTGCCCCACCCAGTGCATCCAGCAGCTCCTTGAGCCTGGTCTCATCGCGGGTATCGGTCACTTCCTTACCCAGCTGGCCCAGCAGGCCATCGGCCTTGCCCTCACCCATGATATCCTTCATGGTATCATACACAATCTGCTGGTTGCGGTTCAGATCCGGAGCAAACTCCGGCTCAGGCTTGGGTGCCTCCTTCACAGCCACCAGAGTCAGCACACCGGTGGCGGCATCAAAGGCCAGTTCCCAGTCGCCCGCCATACCATCGAGCGACAGGCAGCCATCGGCATAGCCGCTGTTGCTGCTGCCGAAGTCAGCCAGCACATCGCCATCATCCAGCCCCTTCCAGCCGGAAATATCCAGCGTGGTCGTTGCGCCACTTGCAAACTCCACATCACCGCGCACCGTCAGCAGGCCGTCCAGCTCCAGTGTGCCGCCACCCAGCGTAAGGGCGCCGGTGTAGCTTGCAGAGCCCTCCACAACGAGGCGCTTACCACCGCTCAGCGTGTAGCCGTTGCGGAAGTTCACAGCAGCCCCGCTGCCCAGCACAATGTGCGAAGCACCATCGGCATAACCTAGGGTCGAGCTGCCGTTCATGACCACCTTGTTGGCGAGACTGAACCGGTTGAGGTCGAGCGTGGCGTCATTCACCGTCACATCACCCATGCCGAAGGCCCTGGCATTGTCTGCCACCAGCGTACCACCATTCACCGTGGTGCCATCTGTGTAGCTGTTATCACCGCTCACTGTGATAGTGCCACCGCCGATGTTCAGCGTGGAATCTCCTTCCATTCTGGCGCTGATTTCCGCCACATAATCACCGGCAGCGCTGCTCACAGCCGTATCCTCGATGACACCGCCCAGCGTGGCCGCCTTGGTCAGCTCAATGCTGCCACCCGTAGCCGACACGGTGATGCTCTGGTCCACCGTCAGCAGGCCGCTGTCCATGGTCACACCGTTCAGCTCAGCCTGATTCCGGGCAGACACCGCGGCAATCTCGCTCACCGCGGCAGAATCCCCTCCGGTCAGGAAGAAGTGGGTATAATCCACCTCTGCCCCGGCGCGAGCCACACCATCCTCACCCAGCACCAGCTGCGTGCGCATCAGGAAATCATCGTGATGAATGCTCAGGCCATCAGCCACAGACTTGCCGCCATTCACCAGCTGCACACTGTACTCAACACCCTGGCTGAAGCCACTCTCCGTCAGTCCCACACGCTCACCGCTCAGAGACAGGCGACCGGCCTCCGTCTTATTAAGCTGCAGCGCACTGGCATCCACACTGCCGCTCAACGAAAGTGTACCGCTGTTGCTGATTACCTCGTCCAGAACCAGCGTCACACCATTGCCCACAGCCAGGCTGCTGCTACCTTCGGCAGAAATGCTGCCGGCACCCAGCGCATTGGCATGGGTAATGGTCAGCAGGCCATTGTTCAGCGTAGTACCGCCAGTATAGCTGTTATTGCCACTGATAGTAGCGGTGCCGCTCACGGCTACAGCAGCGGTGCCGCCAATGGAACCGCTCAGGGTGCCGGCGCTCAGCTGAATGAGACCGCCCGTGGCCTCGAGTTTATCGGTGCTGGCATTCACATGCAGCGTGCCACCCTGCATATCAATCTTCTGCAGAGCATCACCGGCCATGTCGGCAATCTTGCTCACCGTGGCGGTATCATTCCCCTTCAGCAGATAGGTATCATACTGCAC
>DEPT01000058.1:6496-10318 GCA_002358905.1 Akkermansiaceae bacterium UBA3385 | reverse complement strand
AGTGCAGGGGGCCACGCCGGTGCGGATACCAATGTATCCGGCGGAGCCTTTGGTCTGGAAACTCAGGTGGGCCGCGCCAGCCTCCTCGGCATGGCACTTGGCAACAGCTGGACACGCGTGAGCGCCCACGGCTTCGGCACCATCGAGCAGGATACCACGCACCTGGGCCTCTACGGCCAGACGAACTGGCGCAGCGGTGTGACAGCCGACTGGAGCGCCGCCTATGGCCGCAGCGATTCCGAAACCATGGGAACCGACTGGAGCCAGAAGAATGTCCAGCTGGATGGGCGCGTGAGCTACAACCACGAACTGAATGCCAACACCGTGCTGAGTCCCTTTGCCGGTCTGCAGTACTACGCCAGTGATTCCGCCACCGTGGAGGGAACAGATACTGGTTCGCTGCAGAACCTGCGTGCCGAAATCGGCGTGGCTGCCAGCCGCCGCGTGGGCAAGTTCGGAGTATACGGCGAAATCGCCCTGCACCAGGACATTGCCCGCAATAACCCGAGCGTGAGCATGGGAGGCGTGCGTTACACCGGCATGAATCCTGGCCGCACGGGCCTGAACTTTACCGTAGGCACCAGCTACGAGCTTTCCGACAAGTGGAGCGTGAACGCCAGCTACACAGGCGAGTTCGTGGAGAAAGCCAATGCCCACAGCGCGAACGTAGGCGCAAGCTACAAGTTCTGAAAGTTGTACGATAGCTCCATCTCCGGCATGTCTTGTGATATGCCGGAGATGATTATTGATGCTGAGGGGGGATTGTCTGCTGCTGGTACGTCAATTTGCGCGTCATTTTAAGATTGGGCAGGAGAAACGCATGAAATGAGCTTGACGGTGCAGGGGCTCATGGGATAGACTCTAACGGTTTTTCCGGATATGAATATTCGTAATATAGCATGGATGGGTGCAGGTCTGCTGCTTGCTGGCGTGGCGGGTGTGGCAGGCGCTGCCGTGGTGCGTCGCCGCAAGGAGGGACGAGAGTTGCCCTCTGAGCCTAAGGTGAGTCCGGAACACCTGGCTTTGCGTGAAATCATGCAAAAGTCAGCAGAGTATAATGATGCTGTCTATCAACGAGTTCAGAAGCTATCCGAAATGGACGATGTATCCGCTCGACCTGCAGTAGTGGCTGAGCTGACCCACCAGAATCAGGCTGACCGTGAGTCTATCAACAAGCTGCGTGAAGCTCTCCAGAAAAAGCTGGAGGCGCAAGGGCGCACCTTTATGGATGTGGATGGCTTTGTGGAACTTATCAGCGAATACAGACGTGTCACCCTCGACCAGCAGGAACGCCATCTGACTTTGTTTGAACGTGTTCGGAAGATGGATAATGTTCCGCCCACTCCTGAGCTGCATGCATATCTGAAATTGGGCTTTAAGGAGGATGACCAGCGCTGGGCGGATACAGACCGGCAACTGATGAATGCCGCCAACGAGCAGCGCGAGCTGATGCTCCGTGCCGGTCGCGTGTTGGATTCCATCACGGATGCCGGCTCTGCCGCCTCGGCTCCGGAGGAATTGAACAAGCTGGGCAACCGGTACATGGAGCTCAGTTCCCGCATTCGGCTGTACCGCGAGGATGACCCGAAGGGCGCCGGGCATGCCGTGGGCGAGTTGCGTACCATGTATGCCGGGCTGTTACCCATGCTGAAGAAGCATGTGGAGCGGTTGCGCGCGTGTGATTTTTATGGTAGCTACCCCCTGCGCGAGGTGCTGGAGCGCATGCTGCCGCAGGGTTGACTTTTTTGAATGTTCTTGACAATTTCAAGCACGTGTGGCTAAATGTCCGCGTTGTGAGAACCTTGTCCCGAATGCTGCTGGTGGTGGCCATGTTGCTGCTGCTGCCGGTGATGATGGCCGGAGCCACATATGGGCTGCCGGGGGCAGGGGGTGTTTCATGCTCCCGCTGTGCGTTGCATCATTGCTGTGGGCATGAATGGCAGGCCAATCCGGAGCATGACAAGTGCGTGGAGCACGGGCACCGGTATCATGACCACGAGCGCATGCAGCTGATGCGCGAGAACGCCCGCCGGGCGGATATCAGTGCCCCAGTGGTGGTGGAAGAACCGGCCGGCCGGGGAACCCCTTCGGTGTTGGTTCGTTGTGCCCCCCGTGGAATAACGTCGGTGCAGGGGCTGCCCCGGATGTATGGTGGATATTTGCGCCCGCATCGTTGTTGAAGTCGCTTTTGCTGTGATTCTCCCCTGCATCTGCCGGGTCTAGTCACTTTTTGCTTTACATGGGTCCCCGCGGGGGCTATAAGAAACTAACTGCTATATGCGTGCGGCGCGTGCGCGAACTTAAATTTTACAACACGAAATTATCATGAAATTACGAATCTGGGGAAGCTGTGTGCTTCCACTGGCGTTTGCGGCCTGTGCCGTCTATTCGCCTCAACCGGTGAATCTTCTGCAACATACTTCGGAATGGGCCGAATTGTCTGCTTCGCTTTGTAAGGGTGGCAAGCCTTTAAGCAAGGATAAGCTGCATGGGATAGGCCTTTTGCTGAATCCGGAATTGAATCAATCTCGCCTTGCTTATGCCCGTAGTTCTGCAGTGGCGGAGTTTGCTGGCCTGTGGGAAGATCCCTCCCTTTCGGCCGATGTGAAACAGGTGCGCGAGCTGGCCGTTACCAATCGGGGCATTGCTCTTGGAATCACGTTGCCTGTAACCGGGTTGCCATCGCTGGAAAAGAAAGTGGCGGAATGCTACAAACAAGCAGATTACCTTACCATGCAGGCCAAGGAACGAGATTATCTTGCCAGCCTGGATACCTTGTGCTACGAGGTTATGGCTACGCATGCGAAGCTGCACTTGATGCAGGAGCGTGTTTGTCAGCTGGTCGAAGAACAGGAGAGCGCCACCCGGCTTCATGAATTGGGTGAGATAGAGTTTGCAGATTATCAGGTGATTTGCCGCCGTTTGAATGATGGTCAGAAGGAATTGCAGGAAATGGAGCAGCTGCACCTGCAGCAGCACCTTGACCTGGTGAAACAGCTGGGGCTTCATCCCTCGACCCGGGAAGTGGAACTGGAAGGTCATTTGCCCACAAGTCTTCCTGCTGCTGTGGAAGCCCCCACGCAGGAAATGCTGATGGAGCTGCCTGTGCTTAGAGCAGCCCTTGCCCAGCATGATACCAGCGAGGCTGAATTACAGCGCGAAATCCGCAAGCAGTATCCGGAGCTTTCGGTGAATCCCGGTTTTGAGCATGAGGACGGAAACAGTAAGATTGGCCTGGGCGTGGGGATAACGCTTCCCCTCTGGAATCGTAACCAGCGGGGTATCGCAGAGGCTATTCAGGAGCGCAGTATCAAGGAGTATGATGCGGTGCAGGTCATGCGGGGACTGATTCAGAAATCTGTAGCGCTGACAGATATGCAGGAACTTCTACTCAAGCACTGCCGGGCAGAGCAGGGGCGTGTGTCCCAGTTGACAAAGGCTGAAAATCAGCAGGAGAAGCTTTACGCTATTGGCGAAACCAAGCTGCCTGCTGTGGCAGATGCCCGCCAGGAGGCATTTCTTCGCCGTATGAACTACATTGATTGTCTTTCTAAACTGCTTACCACACAGGTGGAATTGCAGTATCTCAACCCCCGTTTTAATTAATTCTGACAAATGAAACTGAAATTATTTTTAGGCTTTCTGGCATCTGTAGCTTATGCTACGGAATTTTCCGTTGATGATTACACTGGCCATGTGCATGGTGCCGGGTGTAATCATGACCACGCAGCCGAAGCTGAACACCAGCACGAGCACGGCGAAAACTGCACGCACGACCACGCAGCCGAAGCGGAGCACAAGCACGAGCACGGCGAAAACTGC
>DEPT01000058.1:6296-6470 GCA_002358905.1 Akkermansiaceae bacterium UBA3385 | reverse complement strand
GAAAACTGCACGCACGACCACGCCGCCGAAAGTGCTGAACACCAGCACGAACACGGCGAAGGCTGCACGCACGACCACGCCGCCGAAGGTGAGCACCAGCACAAGCACGGCGAAAACTGCACGCACGACCACGCCGCCGAAGGTGAGCACCAGCACGAGCACGGCGAAAACTGC
>DEPT01000058.1:0-6216 GCA_002358905.1 Akkermansiaceae bacterium UBA3385 | reverse complement strand
GAAAACTGCACGCACGACCACGCGGCCGAAGCGGAGCACCAGCATGAGCACGGCGAAAACTGCACGCATGACCACGCGGCCGAAGCGGAGCATCAGCATGAGCACGGAGTCGGCTGTTCTCACGACCATGGCCCTTCCTGCAGTGGAGGTGATGCACCAGTGCTGGTAACAGCCAATGCCCATGCTCGCCATATTTCCGCTATGAAGATAGAGACGGTTCCTGCTGCAGGCAAGGCTTTGACTCATAGTCTGTACGGCCATCTGTATGTGCCGGATCATGCTCTTGAAAGTTATTCCCTGCCATGTGGTGGCCGTATCTCCCTCAGGGTGAAGTCGGCACAGCAAGTGAAAAAAGGAGATGTCCTCTACACGGTGGTGTCTCCGGAGGTTAGTGCACTGGTGGCAGATATACGCAAGCAGGAAGCCGCCATCACCCGTTGCGGTGAGGAGATTACGTCTGTTTCACAGCGCCTTGCCCGCCTGAAAGCCGCTGGAACAACAAGCAGTGACCTTGAGGAGCAGCTTAATTTCAAGAATGCTGAGAAACGCCAGCTGGAACGTGAGCTGGAGGTGAACAACACCCGCCTCAACATTCTGGTGATGGGCTCCGAAATTACGCCCGAGAACGGACTGCCGACGCTGGTTGTCCGTGCCCATAAGGATGGGATTGTCCGCAACGTGGGTATTACCCAGGGCAGTTGGGGTGAGCAAGGTGCTGCAGTGGTCACCATGAGCAATCTGGATGCCATGGAAATCGAGGGTACTCTGTATGGCAACGATGTGCCGGATTTTGACAGTGTGCGCGCCACTCGCCTGAGCGGTCGGGAAAACAAAACGCTGGGCGGCACATGGCGTATGGCCGAGCAGGTCGATGAGGAAAAGCAGACCCGTGCGTTCTACTTCACGCCCGAGGAATTGCCCGCAGATGCTCGCCCCGGGCAGCTGTGCCGTGTGGATTTCTATCTTTCCGGAGGAGAGGACGGATATGTGACCATTCCGGATTCCGCACTGGTGAAGGTGGGCATTGACGATGTAGTATTCCTGGAAATCAAGGAAGGTACATTTGCCATGGTGAAGGTACAGGCCGGAACCAGCCGCCGGGGGATGACTCCGGTGAAGGGCCTTGTTGCCGGGCAGAAACTGGTGGTGAAAGGTGGTTATGAACTGCGTTATCTGCTGCCTGCGGATGGCAGCCAGCAGAAGAAGGCAGGGCATTTCCATGCCGATGGCAAATTCCACGAAGGGGAGGATCACTGATGCTGGAAAAACTCATGTCCTTCTGCCTGCGCAACCGGCTCACGGTGATTATCATTACCCTGGTGCTGGCTGCGTTGAGCATTGTCGGTATCATGCGGACTCCGGTGGATGTGTTCCCGGAACTCTATGTGCCGCGTGTGACGATTCAGACGGAGGCTGCCGGTCTTACCGCTGAAGAAGTGGAGCAGTATGTATCCATTCCCCTGGAATCTGCACTTTCCGGCACACCCGGTGTGCAGCAGGTCCGCAGCTCCAGTGGCAGTGGCCTGTCCTTTGTGTGGGTGGATTTTGATTGGAATACTGATATTTATCTGGCCCGTCAGATTGTGTCAGAACGTTTGTCCACCGTACGGGAAAACCTTCCTTCACATGTGGAGATGGAAATGGCTCCGATTGTATCGGTGACGGGTGAAATCATGCTTATTGCTCTGCTGGGTGATGAGACTGCTGACCCTCTGGAGGTGCGCAGAGTCGGGCAGTTTGAACTCCGCAACCGCCTGCTTTCCATACCCGGTGTGGGTCAGGTGACCGTGCTGGGTGGCCGAATGCCGGAGTACCAGGTGCTGTATGACCCGGAGAAAATGCGCCAGGCCGGCATTACCCTGAAGGAGCTTAAGGAAAGCGTGGAGAATGCCCAGAGTACGGTGCCTGCCGGTTATATTGAGGACGTGGCTGGTCTTGAGTTGCCGGTGCAGCAGACATCACGAGCCTTTACCCCGGAGGAAATCAAACGAGCTCTCGTGCCCTCACACCCGAGTGGTGTGTTGCGTGTGGAGGATGTGGCCGAAGTGAAGATTGCCGGAGCTCCTCGCCGCGGTAACGCCGGTTTTGCCGGTCGCGAGTGTGTGGTGCTTTCCGTGCAGAAGGTGCCGGGTGCTAACACTCTGGCCCTGACTGAGCAGGTGGATGCCGCTGTGCAGGAGTTTGCCCAGAGCCGTCTGCCCGGGAACATTAAACTGCGTGCGGACGCCTACCGTCAGGCCGATTTCATTAATCTGTCTCTGGAGAATGGTAAGGATACGCTCATCATTGCCGGTATCGTGGTGATGCTGGTTATTGTACTCACTCTGCTGAACCTGCGTACTGCCATCATTACCCTGATTACCATGCCTCTTTCGGTTATGCTGGGCATGGCATGTTTCCCCTTGTGCGGGCTGGCGGTGAATATCATGACCCTGGGTGGTCTGGCCGTGGCGGTTGGTGATGTGGTGGATAATGCCATTGTGTTTGTAGAAGTGGCGTGGCGTAATCTATCGCTCAATGCCGCGTTGCCGCCGGAGCAGCGTCGCAGCCGTTTTGCTGTGCTCATGGAAGCCAAGGGGGAGATTGTATCCTCCATTTCGTATTCCACAGTTATTATTCTGCTGGTGTTTGCACCGGTATTGTTCCTGAGTGGCATGGAAGGTCAGTTCTATCGCCCGTTGGGTATTTCCTACATGCTGGCGCTGGCCGCTTCCTTGCTGGTGGCGCTCACGCTGGTTCCGGTTCTGTGCTACATGTGGTTCAAGACGCCGAAGAATTTGCAGAGTAATGGAGATTCCTCCACGTCGCGTCTGATTAAGCGCCTGTATGCTCCCGTCCTGGAGTTCTGTCTGCGCCATTCTGCAGTCGTATTCGGCTTCCTGATGACCATTACCGGCGGGGCTCTCTGGCTGGGCAGTACGTACGGAACAAGTTTCCTGCCACCGTTCAATGAGGATTGCTACACCGTGTTCGTGAATGCTGTGCCCGGCACTTCCTTGTCTGAAACAGAACGAGTATCCCGCCAGGTGATGGCAGAATTGGAGAAGATTGAAGGCGTGAAAACCGTGACTCAGCGTACAGGCCGTGCGGAGAACGATGAGCACGCCGAACCGGTAAGTGCATCGGAGCTGGTTGTGCGCGTTGATCTGAATGTGGACCAACGGCAGATCCGTGAGGATATTCGCAAGGTTATTTCCGGTATGCCCGGTATGGGGGGCATGATTGGTTATCCGCTGGCTCACCGCATTTCGTCCGCGCTTTCCGGCTCAAATTCAGAAATTGCCATTAACATATATGGCTCCGAATTGCCGCAGATTCGCGAGGCTGCCAAGAAGGCTGCTGAGATTCTGGCAACCCTGCCGGAGGTGGCGGATGCACGAGCCAACCGTGAAGTGATGGTGGATACAATCTGCGTGGATTACAATCGGGAAATTCTGGCAACTTACGGCCTTACCGTTGCAGATGCGGCAGAACAGGTTTCTGCTGCCATGAATGGCTACAAGGCCGGTGAGATTATCAAGAACCTGGACCATTGGAATATCATGCTGCGGCTTGACCCGGCTTTGCGCATGAGCATGGATGATGTAAGCAACCTGCAGCTTGTGGCTCCCGGTGGCCGCATGCTGCGCCTGGCAGATGCAGCCCATGTATACCGTGCTGAGACTACGAACCTTATTCTGCGTGATAACACGCGCCGCAAGGCTATGATTTCCTGTAATCCGTCCATAGATTCCAATCTGGGCGACCTGGCTGATGCCTGCCGCGAGAAACTGGATCCGGCGATGAATGCCATGGGCTGCTCTGTGGACTATGCCGGAACTATCAAGAGCCGTGAGGAAGCCGGACGCCGACTCTACATCCTGGGAGGAATCGTGTGTGTGCTCATTGTGCTGCTGCTTTCCAGTTCGCTGGGCAGTGTGCGCCGTGCTCTGGTTACTCTCATCAATATCCCGCTTTGCCTGGTTGGTGGTATTGTGGCGGTGTTCCTCGCATCGCCGGATACTGTGAAATCTGTGCTGAGTGGAGATACTTACATTCCCCCCATCCTTTCGGTTAGCTCCATTGTGGGTTTTGTGACGGTTGTAGGCTTTGCCATACGCTCCGGCCTTATTCTGCTTAATCGTTACCGGGTCCTGGAGGAGCAGGGGATGAGCACCATTGATGCCATACGTGATGGTTCCCGGGAACGAGTTATTCCCATTATGATGACCTCGCTCACCACCATCCTTGGTTTGCTTCCCCTCGTCTGGGCTAAGGACCAGCCCGGTGGTGAGTTATTGGCTCCGCTGGCCATTGTGCAGTTTGGTGGCCTGGTGTCAGCCACTATTCTGAATCTGCTGGTCATTCCGGCCACTAGTCGTCTGTTCATGCGCTGGCTTTCTCCTGTCAAGGATGAGGATTAATTGCCCGTTCTGCGTATAGTGAATTCAAAAATTATCCCCCGCTGGAGGAAAACTCCGGCGGGGGATTTTAGAATCTGCAATCAATTACAGCTTTAGCCTTCAGTCGTGAACGCTGCGTTGAACTTGTTATCCACTTCCTCTACGAAGCCGAGAGCTATGAGCTGATGGGCTTCATGACGCGGTATGCCTCGGGAGAGGAGGTAGAAGAGCTGCTCCTCATCCATGGGGCCGGAGGCGCTGCCGTGGGAGCAGCGCACCTTGTCGGCCAGAATTTCCAGGCCTGGCAGGGAATTTACTGTGGCATCCTCGCTGAGCATGAGGTTGCGGTTGCTCTGGTAGGCATCTGTGTTGTGGGCTCCGGGAGCCACATAGATATTACCGGCAAAGGTGGCGGTAGTTTTGTCCGACAGTACGTTTTTGTACAGAAGATTGCTCACCGCTTTGCCTACATGGTGAACCTGGCGGGTGTGCTGGTCAAGCACCATGTGCTCCAGCGGAGTATTGGAGGAATACAGCTGGGTGTCGGAGCCTTCAGCGTAGATTTCTGCTACCGTTTCTTCACGCGCCCAGTCGAGATTCAGGAAATTGGTGAGGTGTCGCACTTCTCCTCCCATGTTCTGTACATTGGTGATAACCATGCTGCGGCCCTGTACCTGTTCCACGCCCGGACAGAAGGCATGGAGTTCCACTTTGAGCTTTGCTCCCTCCGCTACCTGAATGTTGCGGACAGCAAAAATGGTAGCACCGTTTTCGCAGTGGTGGTTTTCGATGATATGAGCCTGCACTCCGGGCGCCGCCATGATGAAGGTGCTCGGAGTGTAGAGACCGGAGCTGCGGTAGTTGATGATGATGGGAGAATCGTAGCTCTTTTCGAGATAAAGAGCATAGCCGCAGCCAAAGCGCTTGAGATGCAGACCGAGCAAGGCATCGGACCCGACGGTGGGCATGAGCATTTCGGTCTGTTTCAAATCATCATCATCTGCGTTGATGATAACAGCCTCTTCGTCGCATCCCTGAACCTCTGCGGAGCCTGTGCAGGGTGTGTTGCTCTGCAGCAGCTCAGCCAGTTCCCTGGCGTACTTATGCGGACGACCAAAGCGCCAGTCCTCATTCAGACGGTTGGGAATTTCAGCGTTTTCAAAGCGGGCTTTGCTTTCGGCGAGGGCTGCGTTGAGCTTGGCCTCTGCTTCTGCCAGGGAGAATGCTTCTTCCATGCTCATGTTCTGGGGGAAATCCATGGGTGGTGTCGTGCAGTTGGGGGTTAGCCGATGGAGTCTTCCATCTCCAGGTCGATGAGGCGGCGAAGCTCCACGGAGTATTCCATGGGGAATTCCTTCACCAGGTCGTTGATGAATCCGTTTACTGCCAGGCTCATGGCCTGGGCGCGGGTGAGCCCACGCTGCTGCAGGTAGAAGAGCATTTCTTCATCCACCTGGGAGACGGAGGCCTCGTGCTGCACGGCGCTGGCATTGCCATTCACGGTGATGGCGGGGTAGGTATCTGTGCGGCTGGCCGCATTGATGAGGAGGGCATCGCACTCGGTGTTGTTCTTGCAGCCTTTCATGCCTTTGAGCACTTTTACCTCGCCGCGGTAGCTGGCGCGTCCCTCGCCGATGGAGATGGACTTGGCCACGATGTTCGAGGTCGTTTCCGGGGCGGCGTGAATCATGCGTGCGCCGGTGTCCTGCAGCTGGCCGCTGTGCGCCAGAGAAATGCTGACTACTTCACCTCGGGCACGGCGCCCCTGCAGTACCACAGCGGGATATTTCATGGTGAGCCCGGAGCCCAGGTTGCAGTCAATCCAGCGGATTTC
>DEPT01000071.1 GCA_002358905.1 Akkermansiaceae bacterium UBA3385 | reverse complement strand
AGCTGGTATTTCTGCTCGGTGAGCATGGCGGGTTCACCACGCAGGGAACCCAGTATGCCCAGCATGTGTTCCGCGTAAAAATCACCTACAAAGCAGAGCGACCCCAGCCAGTTGAGCTGGTGTTGCTGCTCCTGGGGCTTTTCCTGCTCGTAGGTCTTGAGCATGTGGTTTACATACAGGTCGCGGTCCTGTTGGCTCAGGTAGCGCAGCAGCAGACGGTTCGACAGAATGAGCATGTACGTGTTCATGTCTGTGGTCTTGCCGTCCTTGATAAGCTGTTTCATCTGTTTGTGCTGGAAATCGACCCGCCTGCCGCCGCCAGAGGGTTGTTTCCAGGTTGCTTTCAGCATGTCGAAGGTGGCCTGTGTAGGGACACCAGGCAGGTTTCCCAGGGCTTTGATTGCCTGTTCGGGGGTATAGGTACGAAGCTCCCGCGAGTTGATGTTGCGGATGTAGGGCATGAGGCTTTGTTCCATTTCCTCAGCTGCCGGTGCAAGCAGGCTTCCCAGAAGGAAATAACTCAGAAATCTTCTTATATTCATTGCTTTGCTGTGTCAATGAGTTAAATCATATCGCTCACTACATCGGGAAGAGTTTTCACGGGTGAGGTCGGGTCATCGCGCCACACTTTTATTTTACGCATGGGGCGTTCTTCCTTCTCTTCCTCCTGCTGCGGTTCTGTCGGTTTTCTGACGCCTGTGGCAGGTTTGCGGTTGCCCGTAAGCTTCTGTATAAGCTCAGCCCGGCGGGCTTCTTCGGCTTTTGTGCGCTGTTGCTTGAATTCGGTTACTTTATCTTCCGCTTCTGCAGGCACCCAGAAAGTCCAGCTGCGAGCTTGGGGAATCTTATCTTCCTGCAGCCGAATGGCTTCCGGCAGGTCATTCCACTCCATGCGGCGGGTGGTGCGGGTGTAGAACGCAACGCCGGTTTCGGTGGTGCCGCGGTTCAGGCTGCGGAGGGTGTCTGTGCCGGGTTCCACTTCCATCTGCACCCCGAAATCCAGCTGTACCACACTGTTGCGCTCTGCATTGCCCCGAAGGATTTCCTTTTCCTTGGCGTGCTCTCGAGCGCGGAGCACCGGGCGGTAATCCTTATATACCTGGTCGGTCAGTTTTTCGTATTCTTCATATGCTTTTTTTTCCTCTTCCTCACTGGCCGGGGCGGGCGTGGCCAGGTGCTTTTGCGTGCGTTTCAGTACCTCTGCGGCATCATAATCCTGTGGGTCAAACTGCTTAAGGATGCCGTTGGCCATGAGGGTGGCGGCAGGGCAGTCTGTTTTCTCCTCATTCTCAACAGGCGTGCCGCCAAGCAGAGTCTGGCGGAATTGCTCATGGTAAATATCAGGGGAGAAGGCTTTTCCCAGGGAATCGCTGATAGCGCGCTGTCTGTTTGCTGCGCGTATGGAAATGAGCTCGCTTATATTGTTGCGCAGCTCAGTGCTGATTTCCTGCGCCTGCAGGGGAAGCTGGCTGAGTGCCAGTATTGAAAACAAAATCCTTTTCATCATTTTTCAGTGATTTGTATGGAGAAATAGGCGGCAAAGTCCGGCAGTGTTTCCATCTGGCGGCGTATGCGTTTGCGGAGATGCTCCGGAAGCTGACTTACGGCTCCACGGCCGCTTAAACGGTAGAGTTCAGTAGGGCGCTCTTTATCAGTGAATCGTTCCGCTGCTACGAGCGAATCCTCGTTGCCGTAGATATGTAGCAGGCTGTTCTTCCCCCAGAAAAGCAGGTAACAGCACTGCCTCTTTTCCTCTGGGCTGCATATACGGCGGATTTCTGCAAAGGCTGTGCTGATTCTGCGCCAATCCGGAGCTTCGGCGGCCAGTTGGGCTGCGATGATGTATTGCTGGTGCTCCACAGCGGCCCATTTTTCTTTGTTCAGATGGTTGTCCGAGGGTTCAAAGACGGCCTGGGGTTCCAGTTTGTTAGCAATGGTGATGCTGCGCGCGATGGTGAGGTGGCGGCGTTTCAGGCTAAGCTTTACCTGCTGCCCGGGACTGGCCGCTGCCAGGTAGGCGTATAGTTCGTCTTTGGTGTTCACTTCCTTCCCGTCTACGCTGAGCACGGTATCGCCCGCATTGACCCCACCCCGGTCTGCCGGGCCGAAATGCGCCACTGCCGATATCATTACTCCACCGCCCTCGCGGTTGGCGGCGGCCATGCCTGAGTACGGCACTCCTTCTGCCAGTGTAACGCCGGTCAGACTCAATAGGGTAAGAAGATATTTCATGGCGCAGGGTATTCGTCCGGTATACACGGTAAGTTTACCATTATCCGGGAGTGGATATCAAGGAAAAATAAACGGGAAATACCTGCGGCTGGGCGCGAGGCTCACGATGACCTCAAGGCTTGTTTTACTATCAGAGTGATAATTTCACGCGGCATACGGACAGAGTCCGTGTGAAATAGAACTTGTCAGTCAGTGAGATCGGTCTTCGACTGGTGAAATGGTCCCGCAGCGGCGGGACAGTCTTCTGGCTTGACTTGGCTGCTTGGTATGATACCATGCAGCGAACGGAATTTAATACATTCTACATCCAAAATCCAACATTCTACATCCCCATGCATCTCCGCGGCTTAGTACTGGATTACCTGCACACCCTGCAGCAGTGTGGGGTGCAGCGGCTTGCTGTGGATGACGAGGCGCGCGCGGTGTTGCGCGCATGGATGCTGGCAGCCAAGCGTGGCGGGGTGGCGATTCCGGTGCTGATGAAGCCCGGCGCAGCAGCGGAGGAAATGGTGGAGCAGCCGCAGCGTGGGCCGGAGCCTGCTGCAGATGCTCCCACAGTGAAGCTGGACGTGAACCTGGATGAACCTCTGGAGACTGAACAGCAGGCTGAGGAGGTGGAAATCCCCTTCTTCCGCCCAGGTGGTTCCAATGCCGCGGAAGCCTGGGAGAATATGCGCCGTTTGTTGCCGGGCTGGCAACCGCTGCGCCAGCTGGGTACTCTGCGTGAGAAAATGGTGATGCCACAGGGCTGCCGCACGGCGGCTATTGCGTTTGTGGGCGATGCTCCCGGCTACCAGGATGAAAAAGCTGGCCTGCCGTTCCAAGGTGAGGCCGGTGGTAAGTTGGATGGCATGCTGAAGGCCATGGGGCTTACCCGTGAGCAGGTTTACCTGACTCAGATGCTCAAATTCCGCCCCGCTCAACCGCGGCAGACCCTCAATACCCGCCCACCTAGTGAGAGAGAACTGCTCATAAGTCGTCCCGTGGTGGATTTTGAAATGGCTCTGGTGCAGCCCCGTGTGATTGTGGCTCTGGGGGTTATTGCAGCACGAGGTTTGCTGCAGCAGGGGAATCTGCCCCTGGCGGCCTACCAGGAACGTTTGTGGGATTATAATGGTATTCCCGTTGTGGTGACTCACCACCCCAGCTATCTTCTGCGTACCAGTGATTTGGGTGAACGCCGCCGCCTGTGGGAAGAAATGCTGCATGTGATGGAGCTTGCCGGGCTGCCCATCAATGAAAAGCAGCTTGGGTATTTCCTGCCCAAGGCATAAGGAATGCAGAAGTCAGAAGGCAAAATGCAGAATGAGGAGTTTGTAGAGCAGCCCCATTCGTAAATCCCCTCCCGCGCCTGAGCGCGCAATTTAAGGGTTGACTCCCAAGTCTAAAGCCTGTATACTCCCGCGCGTTATGGAGAACCAGACGACCAATATCGATCTCTCGGCGCTCGACACGGAAGCCATGCGCTCCCGTCTTTCCGAGCTCGGGAGCTATCTTTGACCTCGGAAGCCTTGAATCTAAAGTAGCAGAACTGGATGAGCGCATGAGCGCCCCGGATTTCTGGGATAACCCTGAGACCGCCCGTGCCTTGATGAGCGAGGTGAATCCCCTTAAGCGCCGCCTGGAGCAGTTCCGCTCCCTGGAGAGTGGGCTGGAGGATGTGGAAGTGGCCGTGGAAATGGCTGCTGAGGATGACGATATGGCCCCGGAGGCCAAGGCGGAGTACGATGCCTGGTTCAAGCGCCTGGAGGAATTTGAGCTGCTGACTCTTCTGAATGGCCCGCATGATAATGCCGGCTGCTATGTGACGATTCACGCCGGTGCCGGTGGCACCGAGGCCTGTGACTGGGCCAGCATGCTGCTGCGTATGTACCTGCGTTACTGCGAGCGCCACGGCTTTAACACAGAAATCATGGAAAGCACTGATGGTGATGAAGCCGGCATCCGCTCCGTGACCATCAAGATTGATGGCGAGTATGCCTACGGCTACCTGAAGAACGAGCGTGGTATTCACCGTCTGGTGCGTATGAGCCCCTTCGACTCTGCCGGTAAGCGCCACACCTCTTTCTGTTCTCTGGATGCCACCCCGGATATCTCCGATGATATCGAAATCGAGGTGAAGGAGTGTGATGTGAAGATGGATACCTACCGCGCTGGTGGTAAGGGCGGCCAGAACGTGAACAAGGTGGAAACCGCTGTGCGTCTGACCCACTTGCCCTCAGGAATTATTGTGGCATGCCAGACGCAGCGCTCCCAGCTCCGCAACCGTGAAGAAGCCATGCGCATGCTCAAGGCTCGCCTTATTCAGCTGGAGGAAGACCGCAAGCGCGCCGAGGCCGACCGCCAGTACTCCGAGAAGGGCGATATCGCCTGGGGTAACCAGATTCGTTCCTATGTGTTCCAGCCATACCAGATGGTGAAGGATCTGCGCACCGGGTTCGAATGTGGCAACATTCAGGATGTGATGGATGGCAATATCGACGGCTATGTGGAGGCTATGCTCCGCCACAACGCCAATGCATAAGTACAAGGTACGAAGTGCGAAGTAATATTATGCGAGCGACAGCGAGCGGAACTTCATGCTTCGTAATTCGTACTTCGTAATTCGTACTTTTAACCATGTTAAAAATAGACGTTCTCACTCTCTTTCCTGAGCTTATCTCTGTGCCTCTGTCCCAGAGCATCATGGGGCGTGCGGCAGAAGCCGGGCTTATTGAGGTGCGCGCTCATCAGCTGCGCGATTGGACGCATGATAAATACCGCCGCACGGATGACTATCTCTGCGGCGGCGGGCAGGGCATGCTGATGAAGTGCGAGCCTATCTTCGAGGCCATCGAAGAGCTGCGTCAGGAGAACACGAAGGTGATTCTCATGACCCCGCAGGGCCGTGTGTTCCGCCAGCCGGTGGCAGAGGAACTGGCCGCCCCCTGCATGGAAGGTGGCGATGCGCATTATATCTTCCTCTGCGGCCACTATGAGGGTGTGGACCAGCGCGTGATTGACACGCTGGTGGATATGGAGATTTCCATTGGCGATTATATTCTGACGAATGGCGCCATTGCCGCCGTGGTGGTTATTGATGCCATTGCTCGCCTGCTGCCCGGTGCCTTGGGCGATGACCGAAGCAGTGTGGAGGAATCCTTCTCCAATGGTCTGCTGGAGGCGCCTGCTTATACCAAGCCGAATGTGTTTCGCGGCATGGAGGTGCCCGCTGTGTTCCTTTCTGGTAACCACAAGGCCATTGCTGAATGGAAGCTGGAAAAATCCATTGAACGCACTAAGTCCAACCGCCCGGATTTGTATGAAGCGTGGGCCGCGGCTCACCCGGAATACTTTGCCCCGAAAAAGCGCAAGAAAACGAAGCTGACGACCTATAAGCCCCGCAAAACGCAGGAGCCGGGCGCAGGGGCTGACAATTGACAATCGGGGGGGGGATGCCCATCTGTTGGAGAACGGGACTTTTCAGTCCCATAAGCATAACTTTATAATCCTCTGCGGCCTTCTAAGGCTCGCATAAGGGTAATGGCATCGGCATGGCCGAGGCCGGCACCGGCGGGCATACCCTGGGCCAGCCTGGTGCAGCGGCATGGGTATTTGTCCAGTAGCTCAGCCAGGTAGAGTGCCGTGGCTTCTCCTTCCACGTCGCTGCCAACGGCCAGGATGACCTCGCAGCCGGGGTGTGCCTGCACGCGTTCAACGAGTTTTTCAATGCTCAAGTCCTCGGGCATGATGCCGTCCAGTGGGGAAATCTTACCACCCAGGCAGTGGTAGAGCCCGCGGAAGGTACCGCAGCGCTCAATGGGGAGCACATCCGTAGGCTGCTCGACCACGCAGAGCAGGGAGGCATCGCGGGTGGGGTCATCGCAGGCGGTGCAGCGGCAACCTTGCTCTGCAAAGAAACCGCACTCCGGGCAGTTGCCTACCGTATCCACTGCTGTGGTGAGGGCGCCGGAGAGCTGGCGGGCTTCGTTGCGGCCTTGCTGCAGAAACCAGAGGGCCAGACGCTCTGCGCCACGCGTGCCCACACCGGGCATGCGCTTGAGAGCTGCTATCATTTCCAGCACAGGGCGGGGGTAGTCCTGGGGTTTCATGAGCGTCGACGCTGGATAAGGTGAATGATTTCTGCGCCGAGCCAGCAGGCCAGTGAGCAGATGACGGGAACTGCCATGTTCAGCACGCCGCCCCACAGTACACACAGGAGCCCCGGGAGAGCCAATGCCACAGTAGCCAGCATACCTACCTGGATTCGCCCGGTAAAACGGTGTTCCCGCAGCAGGACCAGGGCAAGGTAAAAGGTGACGCCCAGACACAGTGCAAAGGTTCCGGCAGGGCCGAGCAGGTTAATCTGTGCCTCCTCCGCCCCAATGAAGAAGGGGGAGCCGCCCAGCAGGCGTATCTGTTCCCACTCCAGGTATTGCATGCACCCTGCGGCGGTGAGGACAACCACAAGAACCAGAACGGCCAGGCAAAGCCCGGCCCAGTGCAGCAACAAGTGGTCTGTGCGGTTCATCTTTGCGGAAGATTTGAACTTGCTCAGAATGGTTAAAAGTGCTTTTTTCATGGGTGGAGTGGCTTGTGGCTGGAGCGCAGACACGGCGGCTGTGGGATACCACTGCCGCCGTGCTCAGTATGTTATAGAATGAACATCAAGTTATTCAGCGTAGCGCTTCACGATAAGGGAAGCGTTGTGACCGCCGAAGCCGAAGGAATTGCTCAGGGCTACATCCACGGTCATGCTGCGGCCCACATTCGGGCACACATCCAGGTCACACTCGGGGTCCTGGTTGAATACGTTGATGGTGGGCGGCACAAAGTTGTCCTGAATGGCCATGACGCAAGCCAGCAGTTCGATAGCGCCGGCAGCGCCCAGCAGGTGACCCGTCATGGACTTGGTGGAGCTTACTACCAGACCATTGGTGGCATAATCGCCGAAAGAAGCCTTGATGGCCTTGGTTTCGCAGATATCTCCCAGCGGTGTGGAAGTGCCGTGCGTGTTGATGTACTGGATATCCGTGGGCTTCATGCCGGCGTGCTTCATGGCCATGTCCATGCAGCGGGCTGCACCTTCGCCTTCGGGCATGGGAGAAGTCAGGTGGTATGCATCGGCGCTGAGACCATACCCCACCAGTTCGGCCAGAATCTTGGCGCCGCGGGCCTTGGCGTGTTCCAGCGTTTCCAGAATGATGATACCGGCGCCTTCTGCCATGACGAAGCCATCGCGATCCACATCGTACGGGCGGGAAGCGGTGGTGGGGTCATCGTTGCGGGTGGAAAGGGCCTTCATGTTGGCGAAACCGGCAATACCCACAGGCAGGATAGCTGCTTCGGCGCCGCCGCAAATCATCACATCAGCATCGCCGAACTTCATGATGCGCCATGCTTCACCAATGCAGTGGTTTGCAGTGGCGCAAGCAGTAGAAATGCTCATGTTGGGACCTCCGAAACCGTATTCGATACTCACCATGCCGGAGGCCATGTTGGTAATCATGTACGGAATGCAGAACGGACTCACACGGCGGGGACCGGACTTGATGAGAGCTTCGCAGCCTTCGCCGTGAATGCCCAGACCACCGATGCCGGAACCAATCATTACGCCCACACGGGTCTTGTCAACTGCTTCCACATCCAGGCCGGCGTTCTCCAGAGCCTCGGCCACAGCACCCATGGTCAGCTGCTCGAAGCGGTCGCAGCGGCGAACGGACTTCGGATCTTTCTTGAAGAAAGGAGCGGGGTCGTAGCCACGCACTTCACCAGCAATGTGGATGTTGAGTGCACTGTCATCGATACTTTCGATTTTGCTGATGCCGGAACGACCGTTCTTCATGCCCTCCCATGTCTCCGCGACACTGTTGCCGAGGGGGGAAAGGGCGCCCATGCCTGTAATAACTATGCGACGGTTTGTCATAATGCTTGGATACAAGTTACCTGATAGGTGGAGTTAAGTCAAGCATAAAAGAATAACTTGCTTATGGAATTTCTACGTTTATATCTTTGAATTCTGTCGTTCTGTGCAGAGCATTGCTATATCCGGGGGGGGGAGGGGGGCTTCTGCTTCCGCTTACAGTGCGAGTGCAGTCGTTCTGCGGCCGCGTAAGAACTCTTCCCTCTGCATTTCACCCAATCGCTTTACATGCCGGGAAACAACAGGGAGACGATAAAGATATCCGCGGCCAGGATGAGGATATCCATGGGCAGGCCTACGCGCAGAAAATCGGCAAAGCGGTAGCCTCCCGGGCCGTAGATGAGCATGTGCCGAGGGGACCCGATGGGCGTGGCAAAACAGCAGGAAACAGCTATCATCAGCGCTACACAGAAACTCAGCGGGTCAGTCTCCACGGCTTGGGCGCTGCGGAAGGCAATGGGGAAGAAGATGGCTGCCGCTGCGGCGTTGCCGATGAATTCGGTGCAGAACAAGGCCACCACACATACCGCCGCCATGACTACAAGGGGATTTGTGCCGCAGAAGCCCAGCAGCAGAGTTGCTACATCGGCCGCTACGCCGGTCTTGTCCATGGCCGTGCCCAGGCAGATAGAGCCTGCAAAGACCATCAGCACATTCCAGTTGATGCTCTCGTGCGCCTGCTGCACGGTGCAGCAGCGGCATATCAGGGTAATGGCTGCTGCCAGAAAGGCAGATTGCAGAAGCGTGAGCACCCCGGTGGTGGTGAGCAGCATCATGCCCAGCATGGTGGCTCCGGCTACCCCTGTGCGCCACCCGACGGTTGATTTTCTGCGGCGGGGGACATAATGCACATCTTTACCCAGCTCCGGTGGGGTGGGGGTGTCGGTCTCCAGCAGCAGGGTATCACCGGCCAGCAGGGGAACCTGCCCCGGCTCTGTTTCCAGTTGCTCGCCACGGCGTAGCACACCTACCAGGCGCATGCGGTACCGGGTTTCCAGCCCGGTGTCGGTAAAGCGTTTGCCGATGAGCCGACTACCTATCATCACATAGGCCTTGTGGCGGTACAGCTTTCCGCTGCCGCTGCCAAACACCCGGCGCGAAGGACTCCGCTCCGGCAGCCAGCGTTGCAGCACCTGCATGCTTACAAACCCCACTGTAAGGCAGAAGAGACCAGCCAGTGTGGGGGTGAAAATGCTCAGGCTTATGCCGGTTTCCTGGGTATACAGGCCGGAGATGATGAGATTTGGTGCGCTGCCGATGAGGGTGCACACGCCACCAAGACCGGCAGCATAGCTCAGCGGAATCAGTAGTCGCGATGGCGCCACCCCAAGCCGCCGCGACCACAGTTTGACCACGTGGATAAAAAGAGTGGTCACCGTAGTATTGCCCAGAATAGAAGCCAGCCCGGCCACTGGCAGCATCAGCCGAACCAGGGCCTGGCGATACACCGTCGGGCGTCCCAGCACATGTTTTTCCACCCAGTGCAGAACCCCGGTGTGCACCAGCCCGGCTACCACCACAAAAAGTAGCGCCACTACAATGACCGATGCTGAACTGAACCCTGCCAGGGCCTCACGGGCATCCAGCACCCCGCTGACCAGCAGCACGGCCATGCCGCCCAGAAACACCAGCTCTGCCTGCAGACGCGTGAACAACAGCAGCGTAAATATTCCCGCCGCTGTCAGCAGTGTAATCCAGGCATGAATGCTCAGCCCCGTCTGTACCAGTTCGTTCATACGCGCCGCCCTTCCATACATGATAGCTGCTTTGCCGGGTGGATGTCAACAAAATAGCTGTTCGTGCCCCATCCTGGGTGAGTGTATGCCGCCGTGAAACCGGGGTGGGTGCCGGAGTCCCCGGTTTGTCACCGGGCGAAACTCTCGTTCGAGGCGGCAGAAAATGGCCTGCCCTCCGGCATTTTTTGCAGGCATGGTGAGGCTGGAGCTTGACTACTGATGGTGAGTTCGCTATCATGCTGATAGTTATGTTGGATGTAATAGATAACTTTCTCTCATTAATCAGCGATTTTCTGTGGGGATATATTCTGGTGTTCTGCCTTCTCGGGGTGCACCTGTATCTGACCATTGTTCTGCGCGTGCCGCAGCGCTATCTGTTTCATGGGCTCATCTATTCCCTGCGGCGCAGGGCAACAGGGAACAGCATTTCACACTATGCATCGCTCATGGTATCATTGGCTGCCAATATCGGCACGGGTAACATAGTGGGTGTGGCTGTGGGGTTGGCCACAGGTGGTCCTGGCGCCGTTGTCTGGTGTCTGCTTACCGGTTTACTGGGTATGGCTTCACGATATGCCGAAAGCTTACTCACTGTTCGCTACCGCCGCCTGGACAGCGAAGGAAACCTGGTGGGTGGCCCCATGTATGTGATTGAACACGGTCTTAAATGCAAATGGCTGGCTGTTCTTTTTGCAGTGTTCACGGCCGTGGCGGCGTTCGGGGTGGGGAACATCACCCAGGCCAATGCCGCTGCCCGGGTGCTTAATGAAAGCGCCATGTCAGTACCTACCTGGTTCTCCGGCTCCCTGTTAGCAGTGCTGACGGCTCTGGTTCTCATAGGCGGGCTTCGTGGCATTGCCCGTGTGTGTTCCGCCTTTGTGCCCATCATGACGCTGGTCTATATCGTTGCGTGCTGTCTGGTGCTGGGTGCTCATGCAGATTTTATCCTTCCAGCCCTGCAGCGCATCTGGGACAGCGCTTTCACGAATCAGGCCGCAGCGGGTGGTTTCATTGGCTCCACCATCATGCTGGCTATGCAGGTGGGTGTGAAGCGTGGCCTCTTCTCCAACGAAGCCGGTATGGGGTCATCTGCCATAGCGTCAGCTCCGGCAGATACTCCGAATAGTGTGCAGCAAGCCGTGGTGGCTTCTACCGCACCTTTCTGGGATTCCATCATTCTCTGCACCCTCACCGGTGTCACCCTCACCACTGCAGCCATGGCTGAACCGTATGTCATGCATGCTCCGCAAGGGGAGCTTATTGTGTTCTACTCCTTTGGTACGGTAGGAGGTCTGGGGTCGATGCTGCTCACCTTCAGCCTGGTTACCTTTGTCATTTCCTCTATTCTGGGCTGGTCGTATTTTGGTGAACGGGCGGTGCAGTACCTGAGTGGCCAGCGGTACATCACCCATTACCGTTTTATCTGGGTGCTGGCTGTATTTGTAGGCTGCATTATTCCCAAGAGCAGCCTGGTGTGGCACTTTGCTGATGTGGCAAACGCCCTCATGGCTATACCTAACCTCATCTGCATGGTGGGGCTTACCCCTGTGTTGCTGGCTGAAAGTCGCAAATTCCTCTGGAGTGGCAGACTGGGTGAAAAGGATGAAACACTGGTGCAGCCGGCTCCTCTGGAGGAGGATGATGACCTGGATAACGAGGAGTCCGAAGATGAGACGGAGAACCTTGCACTGCCCAGAGTAATTATCAAACCTGTGGTAAAAGAGGTGCCTGCAGAACCGGCTTCCGCGTCTCAGGAAGAAAAAAAGACAGGAATTGAAGAAAATCTTTGAACGAATGCACCAGGTTGTGCATCACTACTTCAACAGTTCATCCGGTTTCCGGTGAAGGAGAGAGCGCCGGAAATCATCCAAAAGGAAGAACTGAGTTTCATAGGTAGTAAGTTGGGCGGGGCATTGCTTCAAAAGCAATGCCCCGCTTGCTATGTAAACACTGTGATATGTGTATAGGAGAGAACGTTCTTGTTGCGCTGCTGGTAGAGTAGAATGAAATACCCTAAGGTATCTGAGGTGCATTAGGTGTGATGTTACGAAACATCAGTGAAGGGGAAGACTTGACGAATCAGGCCCTAACCACTCAGGACGTATGTTGTGCTTCAGCCTTGCCACAGTCATTATGCCGGATTAATGTTCGAGCGTAGCCTATAGATAGAATGCCGGCTGGAATGATTGGTAATCCGTAACGCATTTCGTACGTTGTCGCAATCAAGGCAATTACGGCGGTCACAGTTAGGAAAGGAATAAAGGAGAGTAAGTATTGTATGCCACAACGATTTCTGATAATTAAAATAAGAACCAGCACACCCGAGTAAAAAAACAGGCTGATGGGATTTACAGGAGACTTTATATAAACGGAACGGTCGTGCTCAGCTCTGATATCCCAAAGCATTTTGCCTTGCTGAAAGAGATGCTGTATGGTAATAATCGGATTTTTGATTATTACCCTGCCACATAAGGGTAATAATTCGGCACCTTTGTCTTTTAAATTGTATGCAAAAGAATAACGTTTGAATTCTTTGTTGTCGGCAAACCCCATGCCCCATATATATTTCTCTCCCTGATATTCGTGTCCCAGTTTATGCAGATGGAACATCAATTCCTTAGGCATAATTAGCTGTTCAGCTTTTTTCAGGTCGTCCGGTGAGATATCGCCGCCGCGAACAATAACCTCACAAATCAGGTCAGCAGGCATGGCCAGTTTTGTGCCAGTCATTTCTGAACGTGCATTCACGCAGGCTGGCAATATAAGGTGGCCAGAAACAAGGGCAAGAAGTGGAATAAAGGCTATAATGTACGCTTGTTTTCTGATTTTTTTGTTCCAAATGCTTAAGGTTACAACGGCGATCGATACTAGAAGAACACTGGCCTGGCCATCGTATCGGAAAAGTCCGACACCTGTTAATCCTATAGCAGCCAAAATGGCAGAGGTTAAATCGGGACGCTGGTTCCATGCCATCAGCCCTGTAGTGGCTATAATAAATGAGGACAGCATGAAAGAATCTTTCACCACATAATGGGCATATGGATAAGTAAAAACAACGATGCCAACAATTGCCCCACATGCATAAATAATGGAAAGTCCACTGCGTTTTGCCCACCAGCAAATTGAATAAAGAGCAACAGAGAATGCAATGATTTGTGCAAAAGCAATCGTATGAAGGGATTGGTATATTTTTAGTAAGCCTCCGCAAAATATCGTGTGAAAAACAGGATGTGCCTTATCGTAATTTCCTGTTTTCAATTGGATCAGCTGGTTGAACTCGAAGTCCCAGAAAGCCCGTGTCCCGAAGAGGTACCAGAGCAACAGCAGCATTCCCGTTGAGATGCTCGTTATTATCAGACATTGTCGTTGATTTTTGAAAAGACCGGAATTTCCGCTATTAGTTAATACATATCTCCAGATTCCGCTATATAAAGTGTACAAACAGGATACAAAGAAACATTTGATGCTCAGTATGGTTAATATGCATAACCACGATGAGGGAGCAGGCATGAATTGGCTGGCGGGATGTAGTGTGTACGCTGGTAGCCCTGTCAATAAGGCTGCTATAAGTACCCATGTTAGGTTCCGGCCATTCAGAGATGTAAGCTTTATGCGGTTCAGTACTTTGTTGGCAAGGATGGGGAAACTAACCGCCAGAATTACTATTAATAATATAAAAAGTAAATGAGAAGAAGAATTCATGGCTGTATATAAAGATGCTGTCTGGAGTATAACATACCTCGGGCGTTTTTCAAGCGTTTCATTAGAACTGGACCTTTGCGCGGGATATGCTGTTATTTACACCACTACAATGTGCTTGACGCAGCATGGTGGTGTGGTGTATTCTCCCTGATATTAGCCATGATAGAATTCATTGATAAGATGCTCGATAGCGCCTGCGGTTTTTTGTGGGGATATATCCTCATATTTGCACTGCTGGGTACCCACCTTTACCTGACGTTCCTATTGCGCTTCCCCCAGCGCCATTTCTTCACCGGGCTCCGCTTGTACTTTGGGGGCAAGGGTGAGGGGCAGATTTCCCAGTTCTCCTCGCTCATGGTATCGCTGGCGGCTAATGTGGGCACCGGCAATATTGTGGGTGTGGCAGTGGCCGTGACCACGGGTGGCCCGGGTGCGGTGTTCTGGTGCATGGTGACGGGTGTGCTGGGCATGGCTACGCGCTATGCCGAAAGTCTGCTGGCTATCCGTTACCGTACGCGTGATGAAAAGGGGAATATTATCGGTGGCCCCATGTATGCCATTGAGCAGGGGTTGAAGTGCAAGTGGCTGGCTGTGGCTTTTGCCGTGGTGACAGCTATTGCTGCTTTTGGTATCGGTAACCTGACTCAGGCCAACGCTGTTTCTCAAGTGCTGGCTACGAGTGCACTGCAGGTGCCTACCTGGATTACCGGTGCCGTTATGGTAGTGCTTATCGGGGCCGTTCTTCTGGGGGGTCTGCAGGGCATTTCCCGCGTGTGCACGGCTCTTGTGCCGACCATGGCTATTGTCTATGTGGTAGGTTGTGTTGCGATTCTCTGCTCGAACTCCGGCTTTGTGTGGCCTGCTATCTGCCACATTGTGGACAGCGCGTTCCATCCTCAAGCTGCAGCGGGTGGTTTCATTGGCTCCACCATCATGCTGGCATTGCAGCAGGGGGTGCGACGCGGCCTGTTCTCCAATGAGGCTGGTCTGGGTTCTTCTCCCATTGTATCTGCTCCTGCTCAGACGCCGAATACTGTTCAGCACGCTCTGGTGTCTTCCACGGGCCCCTTCTGGGACACGGTGATTATCTGCTCCCTCACCGGTATCACCCTGACCACCTGTATCATGGCGCACGACCATATCACCACGGCAGATGGCGAGATGCTGACCTATGCCTCTTTTGCTACGCTGGGTGGATTCGGCAGCGCCATGCTGACCATCAGTCTGGCCGCCTTTGTGGTGTCCACCGTGCTGGGTTGGTCATACTTCGGTGAACGTGCTCTGGAATACCTGGGTGGCCGTTGGCTGGTGTATCCTTACCGTGTGTTGTGGATTATTGTGGCCTATGTGGGGTGCGTCATTCCCAAGAGCAGCATCGTCTGGAATTTTGCAGACCTTGCCAACGGTCTCATGGCCTTGCCCAACCTTATCTGCCTAGTTGGTCTTTCCGGCGTGCTTGTGGCAGAAACCCGCAAATATCTCTGGGAAAACCGCCTTTATGAGGTGGATAAGACTCTCCTGACCGAGGAAAATGAAGAAAAATCAGAAAAAATCTGAAAAATTCAATTTTTTGTGATAGAAATCTACCGGGGGCCTCGTATCCCTTATAACAGTCCACCGGTCGCGGTGAAGGAGAGAGCGCCTGCGGCCACTAAAAGGGAGGACTGAGTTTCATAGGTAGTAAGTTGGAGAAAGCCCCACAGAAATGTGGGGCTTTCTTTATGGGGTTACATATGTGTTGAAGTCTGCACGATTCAGCGTTGGAAGATACCGAGTTTGACCAGGGCTGCGTAGAGCCAGAGGGGGAGGAGTCGCGGGGTTCCCCAGCGCAGGACTCTGACGTCTGAGATGCGGCGGTATTTGCGGATGCGGCGCAGTTTTTCGCAAAGGCTGGTCTGCCACCAGTTGCCGCAGGCATAGCTGCCATTGAGCTTGCGCTGCAGGAATTGGTGCAGGTCTTCCATATCAGCATCGCTCCAATGGGTAAGCTTTTCATTCCGGGCCCGGTTCCAATCCAGCAGCAGGTGGGTGAAGGTGCCGATGCGGAAGTTCATCATCTTTCCAAAGAAGCGCTCTGCATCAATTACCCCTTTGTACGTGGTGGTGAGCCAGCGGCTTACAGCATTCTGGCCGTGTACGCGATATCGGCAGGCTAGTTTTCTGGAGCCGAGCACCGGTGCGCAGAGCATGGCGCGCATTTCCCAGGCGGTGTCTTGCAGGAAACGGGCACCGGGCTTTTCATCTTTCATGAGCGGGCCCCATTTTTCGTACAGGGAACGGTGAAATGCCATGGAACAACCAAAGCCGTTCATGCGGTATTCGGTGTTCCGGTGCAGGTAATTATCCGCTAGTTCCTTTGGGGTAGTCAGCAGGATTTCTTCCGGTGCTGTTTCGTAGTCGCCGGTGCAGTAGGATTGAATGTCCAGATCGCCATCGGCGCAGAATTTCCGGGCAGAGAGGGTAATCATGCGCGCCTCCGGGTATCGGGCGATGAGTTCAGCTGTGCGCTGGCAGCGCTCCGGATACTGGATATCATCCCCATCTATCATGATAATCCACTCATATTTGGCGCGGGCCCAGCCTGCATCAGTAGCTCCGGATACACCTGAATTTTCGGTCAGGTCGACAATTTCGACATCCAGCCCGGCACCATGGTTTGCCACTGTGGCGCGAATGACATCTGCCGTGTTGTCGGTGGAAGCATCGTTTACCAGAATGAATTGAAGGGGACCGGCGTATTCCTGTTGAAAGCAGGAAAGGATGGCAGCTTCAGCATAAGGACTGGTATTGTAGCAGGTCATGACCAGGCTCATGCCCGGCAGTTGAGGAGTGTTGTTCATGTGTGGACAGGGAGAGGAATTACGCCTGTTCATAGTCTAACATTAATGTACGGAAATTCCAGGCTTTTCTGGCGGTATGGCTGCAATTTTACCTTGTGCAGTGAAGTTGACAAGTTTTACTGTGGTGTGTATAGTGTCTGGGTACATTACCAGGAGAATTTTCATGAATAAGCGGGTTCTTATATTTGGTGCAAGCGGGCGCACCGGGCAGGTGTTGCACAAGGCTGCGGAACAAGCAGGCTATGAAGTGCTGGCTCCGTCCCATGCGGAGTGTCCGCTGGAACAGGCAGAAGCGGTGAGCGACCTGGTAATGGCGAGCGGTGCCGACCTGGTGGTGAATTGTGCTGCTATCAGTGGGTTGGAGGCTTGTGCAGAGGACCCGCTGATGGCTCATCTGATTAATGCAGTTGCACCTGCTGCCATGGCGCTGGCGTGTCGCCACACCGGAGCTCGCTTTGTGCATCTTTCCACCGATTACGTGTTGGATGGCCGCCGGCCGGGGCTTAAGGATGAGTCAGCCAAGTGCCGTCCCATCAGCTGGTATGGCGAAAGTAAGCGAGAGGGCGAGTTGCAGGTTCTTGAGGCATTGCCGGCTGCTGTGGTGGCCCGTGTTTCATGGGTGTGCGGAAATCCGCAGAAGCCTTCATTCATTGAGGGAACCGTGGCACGTGCACTTGCGGGGCAGTCGCTTGCCGCCGTGGCGGATAAAGTGTCGCTCCCGACGGATGCGGCTGATATTGCGCGTGCTGCTCTGGCTCTTGGAGAGGGAGAGTACGGCGGAGTGGTGCATGTGACCAGCCGCGGGGAGGCTCTGAGCTGGTGGGACTGCGCAACCCATGCATTGCGGTGCGCGGAGGAGCTGGGGGCTTTGAGTGTTCAGCCGGAGATAGCCCAGCAGAAACTGGACATGGTTCCTTTTTTCAAGGAGCCCCGGCCACGCTACACTGCTATGGGTAATACCCGCCTGACCACTCAGCTTGGTATTTACATGCCGACCGCAGCGGAAACCATATCGGAAGTGGTGCGACGCTTTCTTGCCGCCCGATCCTGATTTTTTTGCATCACATGGCATTGCAACTGAAAGAATATGCCCCGGAATAGCGTATATGTGGTAGTATGATATTCCGGTCTCTCCTTCTCACGGTAGCCGCAAGTGCCATTTTTTCTGCTTCTCTGGTTGCACAACAGGCTGATTCTTCGTTGCCTATGTTGTCTGCAGAGCAGCATCCTTTTCTTGAATGGGGTGGGGATTTCCCCCGCTGGTCGCGTCTGACTCCGCAGCAGGGCGTGGCAGACGTGCGCCTGGCAATCGAGCGAGCCCGGCAGCGGGTTGACGCCATATGCCGGGTGAAACCCGGTGAGGCTTGCTGGGAGAACACATTTGGTGCATACGAGGCACTGCGCCAGGAGCTTTTCACAGCTGACCAGCTGCTCACCAATTTGTTCATGCTGATGGATTCGCCGGAAGTGCGTGCAGCGCAGGCGGAAGTTACTCCGATGGCTGCAGAATTCGGGGCTTCCGTGGCTGCAAATGATACCCTTTGGGGTGTGATTCGTAACGCTTCGACGGCTCCCTGGGTGCGCGGGCTTTCCCCCTCCCGTCAGCGTTATGTGCAGCAGGTGGTGGATGCTTTCAAGGATAGCGGTGCAGACCTGCCGGCCGACAAAAAGGCACGCAAGATGGAGATTGAGAAGGAGCTGGCCGGGCTTTACCTGCAATTTGACAAGAATTGCAAAGACTCGGCGGATGCCTGGCAGCTGGTCATTGCAGATAAGAGTCGCCTTGCTGGTATGAGCGATGACTGGATGGCACGGGCCGCGTCTGCAGCTCTGGAACGCGGATTCGGCACGCCGGAGGCTCCCCAGTGGCTTATTACGCTGGATTACGCCAGTGTGGGCGATGTATTCCGCTATTGTGATGTAGAGGAAACACGCCGTTTGTGCTGGGAAGGGAGCAATAGCGAAGGTAATACGCCGGAGTATGATAATGCCCCCATTGTGGCACGGGTGATGGAGTTGCGTGATGAGCTTGCTACACTGCTGGGTTTTGGTACGTACGCAGACCTGGCAACGGCTCGCCGTATGGTAGGCAGTGGGCAGGCCGCCCTGGCATTTGTGGATGATATGATGCGCAAGGTGAAGCCTACGTTCGATGCTGAAATAAATGACCTCATCAATTTTATTTCCCGCCGCACCGGAAAGCGGGTGACGCAGTTGAACCCGTGGGATGTGCATTATTATACGAATCTGATGCGCGAGGAAGTATGCAGCTTTGATATGGATGCCCTGCGTCCTTATCATAAGAAAGAGAATGTCGTGGCCGGTATGTTCTCCGTGTTTGAAAGCTTGTATTCCATTCGCATCACAGAGCTGCCGACTGTCTGTCTGAAGCCCGGTGAGGAATTACCGGCAGGAATGCAGGAGGTGTGGCACCCGGATGTGAAACTCTATGCTATTCACGATGCCGCAAGCGGGCGCCACATGGGTTCGTTCTACATGGATTTGCACCCCCGCAGCACCAAACATGATGGTGCCTGGGCTATGGGTGTGCGCCACCATGCTCTGCAGGATGGCCAGCGCCCGGCCCACCTGGTGGTGCTGGTGTGCAATCTTAAATCGCCCATTAACGGTAAACCTGCGTTGTTTACCCACATGGATGTACTCACTCTTTTCCATGAGTTCGGACATGTTCTGCACAGTCTGCTGAGCGATGTGGAACTGGTGGCTCATTCCGGCACGCGTGTGGCTCGTGACTTTGTGGAACTGCCCAGCCAGATGAATGAAAACTGGGTGTGGATTCCTGAAGGTGTCACTTCCTATG
Source organism: Akkermansiaceae bacterium UBA3385 (assembly GCA_002358905.1). GTDB lineage: Bacteria > Verrucomicrobiota > Verrucomicrobiia > Verrucomicrobiales > Akkermansiaceae > Akkermansia. The sequence continues at coordinate 27,811 of DEPT01000071.1, read as the reverse complement.
CCCGCCATTGGGAGACGGATGAGCCCATGCCGGCAGATATGCTTCGCAAGTTGCAGCAAAGCCGGGTGTTTATGCCGGCGGTGGACGCCATGAGCCAGCTGCGCATGGCCAAACTGGACCTGGAGATGCACATGAACTATGATTCAAAGTTCCGTGGCCGTAACCTGGATGCCGCCACGCGCGAGCTGCTGGAACCCTGGCACATGCCCTTGTCCACCTGGGGCGCATCCATTATGCGTTCGCTCACGCATTGCGTATCTTCGGGCTATGCAGCGGGTTATTATTCCTACAAGTGGGCAGAGGTGCTGGCTGCCGATGCGTTCACCCGTTTTGAAAAGGAAGGTCCTACCAATGTTTCCACGGGTGCAGATTTCCGCCGCGAAGTACTTAGTAAGGGCGGCAGCCGCGCGGAGACAGAAAGCTTCCGCGCTTTCATGGGGCGCGACCCCAACCCCGATGCTCTTCTCCAGCAGCAGGGGATGAATAAATAAAGAGTGTTTTTACAGGGCGGATGCAGAAGTAATTTTCTGCATCCGCTTTTTTTTTGACTTTGCGAATGCCAGACGCTCAAACAGCTTGACATTTCCTGTTCTGCTTCGCTAATCTTAGTACCTGTTAATGCCGGAAGGCCGATTTTTTTTCGGCAGATACCGGGTATTAAAGATTCTATCTCTCTTGCACTTATGAAACGAAGCCTTATTATCAGTCTGATATTAAGCAGCCTGCCGGATACGCTTTATGCAGATACTCGTGAGAGTATAAGCGTGGATAATGATTTTGTTATGCTGGAAGATAAGGATAGCCAGCTGAATGCGGACTATCCATGGTTCAGTCACCAGATAGGCCGTATAGAAACGGGGGTGTATGGTGGCACTCTCAATATCATGTACGATGGTCAGAATGCTGCGGCAAAAAGCATAACCAGCATTTCACGCATCAATGGGGCAGGGAATCTGGTGCTGGAGGGAACATCAACCAACACGGTTAAGTTGTTTCGGTTGGCGGATGATGCCGCGGATGATTTTTATGGTAATCTGACCATGTGCAATTACAGTGCGTCATGGGATGGCGCCGGTCTGTATGATAATGCTGCCATACTGGAAACCGGTAATCTGAACATGATGGGCAGCATATCATTGGATGTAGCCGGGTATTGCAGTTCAGATACATTTTTCATTGCAGCACTGGGTTTGAATGGAGATGTCTGTATTGGTGGTCTGGATGCGGACTCGTCTATAGCGCCTGCTGCTTATGTATATAGTGGCAGGCTTAAGGATTCCACCACAACGGTGGAACATGCAAAGGAGTTCAGTCATTATATCGAATCGGCAGCTCATACTCTGACTATTGATACCGGTGGCAATCATCATTTCAACGGAACTCTGGTGGGAGAGTTGACGATTATCAAGAAAGGAAGTGGGACACAAAGTTTCACGGGTAATCCAGGCTCAAGCTGCACGTTTCATGCTCTGGGTGGTGAATTGAGACTGAACAGTACCGCCACCGCTGCCGAAGTGCTGGTTCAGGATGCCACATTCCGCTCCACGGGTGACCTGAGCGTGGTCCGGTTGAGCATGCAGGATGCCACGCTCAGTGTGAGTGGTACGCTGAACAGTAGTCATGCGGATTTCCGGGGCGGCAATACTTTGGATGCCGGGGATATCGATGCCGGGAGCTGGACGTTCTATCTGCAGAATGAACATCGGAGTGAGGCTGTATTAAAGTTGAATCCAGACGGTGTCGGCAGTGTTCAGGATATTGGTGTTGAATACAATAAGTCAGAATTGCTGCGTGGCTGGTATCAGCTGGTGGAGAATTGCAGCGGTCTGAATATAGAGCGCATTGTCTGTAATAATCAGGCCGTGACCACCAGGATAGAAAACAATGCGTTGTATTGCCTGGTGGCGGATGGTGAGTTAACCTTGCCGCGTTCGGAGTCTGCTCATTTGGTATGGTTGCCTGCCAGCGGTACCTGGCAGGTTCATAGTGGACATTCGGAGCTAATCTGGAGCGGCCCGGATACGAACAGTAACTTTCTGAATGGAGATAGCGTGGAGTTTAACCAGGCAGCAGATGTTTCCCTGGTGGGTGAACTGCTGCCGGCTTATGTGAAGGTAAACAACATCACGGGTACTGTTGCGTTCGGTGGAAATGGTAGTATCGGGGGGGATGGTTATCTCCTCAAATCAGGAACTGGTTCGCTGAATATCTCCTCTGCGCATACGTTTACAGGTGGCACTACCTTGGAAGCCGGCACTGTGATGACGACCCACGCAGAAGCTCTGGGTGCGGGGCGTATTCATCTGAAAGGCGGCCATCTGGATATGGCATCCCAGGCGCTCAGGAATGAGCTTTTCATTCAGGGGGATGCTGAGGTTTCCGGTGGTGAACGATATGCAGGTGAATTGCAGCTGGAAAACGGTACCTTGCGGGGGAATACACTCCGGATTCAGCGAACGGCTGTCCTTCGCAGTGGAGAAATTGCGCTGGAACTCACCGGCAGTGGAGCCATTTCCGTGCATGGAGATGTTTTAATGAGTGCAGCGGGCAGCTACACCGGCACAACTACTATCAATGCCGGGACTTTGAGTATCGGTCATGCTCAATCTCTGGGCAGCGGTTCCGTTGTCATGTGTGGTGGGGCGTTGGATCTGGCTCACCTGGAGGTGGGTAATCATCTGCAGATTCAAGGGGATTGCACATTGCTGCATGCCGGAAACCTGACGGGGGAAATAGATTTGCAAAGTGGCAGGCTTATTACGGATTCATTGGGTAATGCGCAGGTGAAATGCAGTGGCACTGCAAGTTTGCAGACGGAAGGTTGCCTGAATCTGACCAAGCGGATTCAGAACTCAGGCACCCTTACACTTGAGGGGACATTTAACCTGACTTATCTGGCAAATAGTCTGAATCCGCAAATGGTGGATGCTTACGGTCATACAGGAGGCACAAGTGGGTTTCTGCAGGACTCCGGTACGAGTATTGATATGATGTCGGGCGGTGGTATACTCCACGGAACAGCCACATACCTTTTCCGTGGAGAGGAAGTTCAGTTGAATGCACAAGGGCATTGCAGCCTGGGCGCCAGAACTCACTATGGGCAGTACCATATCAGCAGTGGTCACCAGGTGTCCGTGAGCAGTATACGCGAGGTGGCCGGAGATGCTCTTAATGTCGTAACGATGGATGGGGGTAAACTCTTTGCGGATGCTGATGTGACTATCAGTGCCAGCAATGCAGAGATTCTGCAGACAGAAGGGCATCTCACAGGCACATGTTCAGATACCCGGATTACTGCCACAGGAGGTTCTCTCCAGCTTCATTTCAGTGGTGACAGTCAATTGGTTTCCTCCGGAGTACTCCAACTCAGTGGAGTTATCAGCAACAGCGGGAATTTGACCCTGCAAGGCGAGTTCGATGCCTCTGTGCTGCCGTTGCACGAAGAATCTGCCACCCGTATAGGTGGAAGCAGTTCTGCCAGCGGATATGCACACACCGCTGCCTATAGTGTACAGATAGTGAATGGCGGCAGCGTCAATGCAGGTGCTGGTATCATCCACGGTACTCATCGGTTGACGCTGGGTGCGGATGGCTGGGCGAGTTCCGGTGGTGTAACCGATTACAGTGAATATCTGCTTACAGGGACTGATACGGCCAGGTTGAGTGAAATTCAGTATCCGGCATTGCAACGTATCCTGGTGACGGGCGGTACGTTCACGGTAGATGCCGATACAAGTGCATTGCAGGCCAGTGCAGGGCATATCATTCTGGAAAATGGCACCTTATCCGGTACATTGAGCGGCAGTGCCCGTCTGAGTGTAACCGGTACAGGAAAACTGACCACTGCAAATACACACACAGGGGGTGTTGTGCTGAATAATGGACACCTCACGATTTCTTCCGCTGCAGCTCTTGGCAGTGGAGGCTTTAGTTCCAGCGGTATCAGCAGTCTCAAGGTGGATGGGTTTACCATGGTGTTGGCAAGCCCCATTGAAAACACGGGGCATTTGTTGTTACATGGCAGTTTTGATGCTACCTCACTGGCTCAATTCACGGATGCCACAATGATTGATGCCTACGGTAATGCCAACGGAGACAGCGGCTTTATTCAAGAGGCGGGAATCGAGCTGCAACTCATAACCGGAGGTACTATTAACACATCCGGAGCCAGTATTCTGTTGCGCGGGGAAAATGTTACCCCCGATTCTTCCGGGCATATTTCTCTGCCGGGTTCCTTGCACCTGGATACGTACTACATTACCGGGGAGCATCGTGTGAGCGTGTCTGATATTCAACAGGTAGCCGGAGAGAGCTTGCAAAGTATCAATATGGATTCCGGCGTCCTGACGGTGGATGTGAGTACCGATGCGCTTTCAGCAACCGGTGGTCTCGTTCAGGTGCAGAACGCCCACCTGGGCGGCTGTATGAGCGGTAGTACCCGGGTTGAAGTGCTGGGAGATGCCGTATTCCGTTCTGCCAATACGCATAGCGGTGGTACGACGTTGAATTCCGGCTATCTTCGTATCACCCATGCAGCAGCCCTGGGGACAGGACCGGTGTATTTGAAAGGAGATAATTCAAGGCTGAACCTTTCTAATCTGTCGGTCAGCAATGATTTGCACCTGAGTGGCACCAGTACCCTTTCTGAGCTGGAAAATTTTTCCGGTTCCATTATCCTGGAAGATGGTGCAGCAGCGACCATTGATGAAGGAAGTGTGCTGAATCTGCGCAGCGGGCAGACGCTGACTGTTGCGCCCGGAGGGAATACGATTCACGGGCATGTGAATCTGGATGGCGGGACCATTGTCATTACCGGTGGTGCACTTACTTTCAATGGCGTTACCAATTTCAGCGATAATATCACACTGGACCTCAGCCAGATGGAGAATCTGGACTCGGAAGTCATTATTCTCGATTTTCCTTCTGTTTATGATGAAGAACTGGTCAGTATCGTTCTGCCGGAAGGGATGAACGGGGAGGACATCATCTTTGACCCGGAAACGGGTAAACTGGTGATTGAGGCTGAACCGGAAACAGGTGAAGATGAACCTTCTATTCAGGAAATTGCAGTAAAGCTGACTCGTAACCAGCGAAGTGTGTATGAGGCGTTGCTGAGAATCAAAGCGGCGGATTGCACAGGAGAGCTGAAGCAACTTGTGGAAGACACGGCAGCAGCAACGGATGCCGCAGATATCGGCAAACTGATGGATCGGGTCAACGGAGCAGGCTATACCTCACTCATCAACAGTGTAGCAGATGAAGCTCTTGCGCACCTGCAGGAACTCCGTAATTCTGCCGGGAGTGCGCACCGCTTGAATGCTGATAGTAAAACAGCTGTTCTTATTCACGCATATAACTGCAACAGCGACTCCAGTGGTAATGTGCAGGATTATGAACGCAATTCCTGGGGTGGCAGGTTGATGGTGGAGCAACAGGTGGATGCCCGTCTTTGCCTGGGGTTGGCGTTGTCCAATGGGCAGACGGATATTACACCGAAAGGGGATGATTCACACAGCGATACCGCTACCCATCTGGATGCGTATGCCGTGTATGCAGATGCTGACTGGCAGTTTATGCTTTCTGCCGGGGTTGCCATGCATGAGTTTTCGCTTTCCCGCCGCACGCATACCGGTCATTCGCGCACGGTTGATGGTGTGTCGGGCTCTGCAGTGAGCTTTTGTGCGGAACTTTCCCGCCGCCGCCAGATGAATGAAACCAGCAGTATCCAGCCTTTTGCTGCGCTGCAATGCACTTCTGCTGTAGTGGACCCTTTCTGTGAAAGCGGGAGTACTGCTGCGCTTTGTGCTGAGGAACAAAAGGCTGCGCTCGCTGAATTGAGCCTGGGTATCCGCTGCGAATCCACTTTGGCAGAGACTCTGATTCTGGGTGTGCAAGCAGCCATGACTGTCACCCAGGGCGATACAGAAACCGAATTAGATATGCATTTTGCCGGGGCGCCGGGGCAGTCTTTCCGGCTCAGTTCCGGGGAACGGGATGTGCTGGGTGCGCGTTTGGGGTGTTCGCTTACCCTGCCGGTCAGCAGGGCGTGTATGTTGCAGGGCAGTGCGTCAGCGCACATTCAGGGTAGCCATCAGTATCTGAATTCGCAGGTGGGTGTCATTTTATATTTCTGACGGTGAAAAACCGCCCGCATGGGTCAGAATGACAACATGCGGGCGGCTCTACTTACTACCTTATTGAAACTCAGCCTCATCCTGTTTTCTTGCGACGGCAGCTCTCTCCTTCCGCCGTTGCCAGTCATGTGGCCTGATAGGGTATGGATGTTGTTTCTTGTGTCTGTGTTCAAAAAAAATGATGATATTTTTTCAGAGCCGGGGCATGCGGTCGGAATACGGCATTGACAATAATTTGTTGCGGGGGTAGAATCGCGCGGGCAACTTTTTTATCAACCCCCGTATTTTCATGTACAATCCCGAGTTCAAGAACCGTCTGGTGAGCGACCTGGAAGCTCTTAAGAGTGCTGGTCTGTTCAAGCAGGAACGTTATATCGACACTAAGCAGTACTCTGAGGTAGGTCTCAAGGATGGCAGCAAGGTTATTAACATGTGCGCCAACAATTACCTTGGCCTGGCTAACAGCCCTGTGCTGATGCAGGCTGCCAAGGATGCCATCGACCGTTGGGGTTACGGCATGGCTTCTGTTCGTTTCATTTGCGGTACTCAGACGCTGCACCAGCAGCTGGAAGAACGCCTCAGTGCCTTCCTTGGCACCGAGGATACCATTCTTTTCGGTTCCTGCTTCGATGCTAACGGTGGTCTGTTCGAAGGTCTGCTCGGTAAGGAAGATGCTATTATCTCTGATTCCCTGAATCACGCGTCCATCATTGACGGTGTGCGTCTGTGCAAGGCTGCCCGTTACCGCTACGCCAACAACGATATGGCCGACCTGGAGGCCAAACTTCAGGAAGCCAAGGCCGCTGGCGCCCGCACCATCCTCATTTCCACTGATGGTGTGTTCTCCATGGACGGTATCGTTGCCAGCCTGGACAAGATTCATGAGCTTGCTGAGAAGTATGGTGCCCTTGTTCACTTCGACGAGTCTCACGCCACGGGTGTGCTGGGTAAGCGCGGTCGCGGTACCCACGAGCATTGTGGCCTCTTTGGCAAGGTGGATATTACCTCCGGTACTTTCGGTAAGGCTCTGGGCGGTGCATCCGGTGGCTACATTTCCGCCAAGAAGGAGATTGTGGACATGCTGCGCCAGAAGGCCCGTCCCTACCTCTTCTCCAACAGCGTGATGCCCGCCATTGCCGCCACCACCATCAAGGTGCTTGATATTCTTGAGGAATCCAACGAGCTTGTGGAGCGCGTGCAGAGCAATGCCGCATACTTCCGCAAGGGTATGGAGGCCTGCGGTTTCACTCTTGCTGGTGCTGGTCACGCCATTGTTCCGGTGATGATTGGCGATGCCGCCCTCTCCCAGCGTATGAGCAACCGCCTGCTTGAGCTTGGCGTGTACGCCATGGGCTTCTTCTATCCCGTGGTTCCCAAGGAACAGGCTCGTATCCGTACCCAGATTTCCGCTGCCCACACCACGGAGCAGCTCGACCGTGCCATTGCCGCCTTTGCTCAGGCCGGTCAGGAGCTCGGTCTCATCAAGTAAATCTGTCTGCGTTTTTATTCTTTTCATTCCCCTGTCCCGGCTATATCCGTGGCAGGGGAATTTTTTGCATTTGTTCCAGATTGGGTGGTAGCAAACGCCGAACCGGCCATTCATTCTGGCGGCAGATGTGAAACAGCCTTTATTTTTACATAATGTAGTGATTTCATATTGGCATATTGCTGCGGATTGTGATAGACTGACCGCGCAAGCAGGAAAACCATGAGTGAGATACGAATAGACGGCGCAGACGGTATATCGGCACAACCCATGCTGGTGATACCGAACCGTCTGGATTTGCCTGCTATGCGGGAGCTGGAGAAAGCGTTGGGTGGCAAAGAGCGCGTGGCGTGGATGTTGGAAAACTCCATTATGCCCGGGGAGGCGATTATGAATTATCTGAACTCCAGTCGTCCTCAAGGCTTTGCCTGTTCCATCACCCAGCAGGGGCGGGATATCATTATCTCCAAGGCTCGGCAGCATCTGGAAATGGGGCGGCATGTTGTGTTGCTGCCGGGACGTCCTTTGCAGGCGCCCGGCACGTTGGCTGATGTTCCGGGTAATCTTTTGTCTCTTTTCGATAGTACTCCCATGGCTGCCTTGCCGGTGTATGTGGGTATGTACAATAATTATCTGGATGCTGCCATTACTACCCGGGAGCCCTATGACCGGCTGCACATTACCATTTGCCCGGCGCAGAGACCAGGTAATCAACTCGGAGCGCGGGTGCAGGCTGCATGGATGAGCGCTCAGGTTTCTCAGTTTGAGCAGCATCCCATGCTGGCAGCTCCTTGCATATCTACGCTTCTGGTGGAGGCCCTGTTGCGTAATCCGGAGGGTAAGTTGCTGGATGGTGTGGATGATTCGGTTCTGCATTACCGGGATATCCTGTCCGCAGCAGTGATGGCCACCGGTGTGCTTGAGAAGCACTCCACTACTTCCCGTATGGGTATTATTCTGCCGCCTGGTAAACTGAGTTTCATTGCAAATCTGGCGTGTATCCTGGCGGGTATCACGGCGGTTAATATCAATTATACTGTATCGCCGGAGCAATTCCAGCACATGGTGCAGCAGGCTGGGCTTACCCGCTTCATTACTGATACGCGCTTCACAAATATGCAGCGCAAGTTCTCCTGGCCCCGGACGCGAGACCTTATCTACCTTGACCAGGAGTTGGCAGAAAAGGGGCCGTGGAAACTTAAGGCGTGGAGTACGCTTTCCAAGCTGCGCACCCCGCAGCAGCTCATGCAGCACGCCAGTATTGCCACCCCGGCGGCAGATGCGGAAGCTGCCATTATCTTTACAGGTGGTACAGAGGACAAACCGATGGGCGTGCCCATTACGCACCGCATGCTTCTTGCTGCCACCATGAGTCTTCGAAGCCGGTTGCAGCTCAGTCCGGGGCATGATGTCATTCTGTCAGTGTTGCCGGCATACACGCCTGCGGGATTGGTCAGTGGTCTTCTGCTTCCATTGCTGGGTGGGTTTGATGTGGTGACTTATCCTACTGCGACTGCAGGCAAGCGCCTGTGTACCTTGATTAAGCAGCATGCGGTGGCCATGGTTACCAATACGCCTGCTGGTACCGGTGCCATGCTCAAGGCTGCCACAGATTCCAACACGTTTTCCCAGGTGCAGTATTGCCTGAGTGCCGGGGCTAAGTTGCCTGCCAGTATGGCGGAGGTGGCGCGGCAGCGGTTCGGTTTGCAGCTGCTGGAGTGTTACGGTGCGGCAGAGGTGTTGCCTTATGCTGCGGCTGCTATGCCTGCGCCTGTTCCGGATGCTGCAGGTGTCCGGCCTGTTCAGCCGACAAGCCGTGCAGGTAGTATTGGAGCGCCGCTCCCGGGGGTGGCTGTGCGAATCACGGGCTTGTATTCGCCGGAGCCTTCTGCCACGCCGGGTAGTCCTGGTCTGGTCTGGCTGAAGGGGCCTGCTGTCACGCGTAGTTATCTGGGGGTCAGTAATGAGGATACACCCCGCATGCACGGCAACTGGTTCTGCACAGGTGATGTAGGGTATATGACTCCGGATGGGTTGCTTTCCATCATGGGGCGCCGTGTTCGCTTTACGCAGATGGAAGACCAGATGATTCCTCACGTGCTCCTGGAGGAGTATCTGTATAAGATTTTCAATGTCACCCCTGATGAAAATAAGAGACAGCTGGCTGTGGTTAGCGTGCCGAGCCGCACGGGGGGTGAGGATTTGATTATGCTTTCTACTCTGCATAAGGAAGTTATTCCTGCGGATTATCTTACCTTGCGCTACGGTGTTACGAATCTGCATCTGCCAAGGAGCTGGGCCCCCAAGCAGATTATTCCTGTGAAGTTCATTCCGACTCTGCCCAATGGAAAACTTGATTACGAGACTTGTTTCCATGGGGTTTGCCGAATGCTGAAAATCAAGTTGGATTAACACATAGGCCGGTGTTGTTTTCGGATTTGCAGGGGCTTTTGTGTTTGCCGGTGCATGAACCTGGCCTTTGAGTCCTGCGGCAGTGATGAAAATTATACAGCGCGTGCATCGGTTTTTCCATAAGCGGTCTGCTTTTGGCTTTACAATATAATGCTATGTGTTATACTCGATTTCGCATGAATACGGAAATTCTTCAGAAGGCCGCAAACCAGGCCAGAGGTCTTGCCATCGATGCCATTTTTGACAAAGCATCCGGCCACATGGGTCTCCCCTTGGGCTGCGCTGAAATTGGTGCTGTTCTTTATGGCGAATTGCTTAATGTGAATCCCTCTGAGCCTCGCTGGCTCAACCGTGACCGCTTTATTCTTTCCGGTGGCCATGGTTCCATGTTCCTTTACAGCTGGCTGCACATGAGCGGCTTCGGTGTGAGCATGGATGATGTGAAGGCTTTCCGTGCCAAAGGTTCCAACACCCCTGGTCATCCTGAATTCGGCTGCTGCCCGGGTGTGGAATGCACAACCGGTCCGCTGGGGCAGGGTATTGCTAATGCTGTGGGTTTTGCTATTTCCGGTAAGCATGCTGCCGCCCGCTTCAATACCCCGGAGCACGAAATTTTCAACCACAATGTGTACTGTCTTGCAGGTGACGGCTGCATTCAGGAAGGTATTTCCCGTGAGGCCGCAGCCATTGCCGGTACGCTCAAGCTTGATAACCTTATTCTGATTTACGATGCCAACGGCATCACGCTCGATGCGCCCATTGATGTGACTCAGGTCGATGATATCGCCGCTTGTTTCACCGCTCAGGGCTGGGATGCTTTCACGATTGACGGTCACGACATGGCAGAGGTCGAGAAGACGCTGCGCGTGTGCCGCCTGGAGAAGAACGGACGCCCGAAGCTCATCATTGCCAAGACGGTGATTGCCAAGGGTGTTCCCGGTTTTGAGGGAACTACCAAGGGGCACGGTGAAGGTGGTGCCAAGCTCTGGGCTGAAGCTCATGCTAACTGGGGGCTTCCCACTGACCAGCAGTACTATGTTTCCGATGATGTCCGCGCTTACATGGCTGAGCTCAAGACTCAGCGTGAAGCTGCCTATGCCGAATGGCAGGGTACTTTTGCAGCCTGGAGTGCAGCTAATCCTGAAAAGGCTGCTGAACTGGCTGCCTGTATCGACCTTTCCGCAAATGGCCTGAGTGCTGATGCCTGCAGTGCCTTGATTCCCACCTGGGCTCCGGGTGCCAAGGAAGCTACCCGTTCTTCCGGTGCCGTGGCTCAGAATGCTATCGGCTCTGCCTGCACCGGTCTGCTTTCCACCAGTGCGGACCTGTTCTCCTCCAATAAGAACTACCTGAAGGGTGCCGGTGATTTCTCTGCTGCGGATTACACTGGCCGCAACTTCTGGTTCGGTATCCGTGAGCACGCAATGGCTGCTATCTGCAACGGTATGGCGTATGATGGTATCTTCCGTGTATCTGCCGGTACTTTCTGCGTGTTTGTTGATTACATGCGCGCCAGCATCCGCGTGGCTGCCTTGTCTCATCTGCCTGTGACCTACGTGTTGACTCACGACTCTGTTGCCGTGGGTGAAGACGGGCCCACCCACCAGCCGGTGGAGACAGTAACTGGTCTGCGCGTCATCCCGAATCTGGATGTGGTTCGCCCGGCTGACGAAGAAGAAGCTGCCGGTGCCTGGATGTGCGCTATGGAGCGCAAGGATGGCCCCACCGCCCTTATCTTCACTCGTCAGAATATTCCGAGCCTTACCAGTGTGGTTGACATTCCTGCTGAAACCCGCCGCATGGGCACAATGAAGGGTGCGTACATTGCGCTCAAGGAGCAGACCGAGCAGCCCGGCACTATCATTATCTCCTCCGGTTCTGAGCTGATTCTGGCTCTGCAGGCTGCCAAGGAGCTGGGCCCGGATGTGCGCGTGGTTTCCATGCCCTCCATGTTCCGCTTCAATAAGCAGGATGCTGCCTATCAGGAAAGCGTTCTTCCTTCTTCCTGCACACGTCGCCTGGCTATCGAAGCTGGTAAGACGGATCTCTGGTACCGTTACGTTGGTACGCAGGGCTGCATTATCGGTATTGATTCCTACGGCTTCTCTGCTCCTGGTGATGTGGTGCTGCATGACCTGGGTATGAATGTGGAGAATATCATTGCACACGCCAAGGCTCTTTAAGCCGGGCGGGTATACATGATTCCGACTTTTCAGAAAAGCGCTGCTCTGTCAGAGTGGCGCTTTTCTTTCTTTGACAGCATGCCATTATTCGCTCTTCCTTATTCACTATTCACTTATTTTGGCTTGTCAGAAGAGTGCTTTGCCCGTATAATACGGTCAGCATGTCAGGTAAACGCTTTTTCACACCCCTGCGTTGGGTTACGCTAGGGCTCCTTGGTATAGGGGTCATAGGCGTGGGGGTTATTGCGTACCTGAATGATGACGGGGTGGATGAGCCTGTGTCTGCCGCTATTGCCGGGCTTTATGGGCAGGATGTTCCCCCCGCTACATTGCCTGAAAATCTGCTGGCCGGTCTTGTGCTGCTGACTCCGCACCAGCTGGCGCTTATTCCCCTTGCAGATGGTTTTCAATCTCCCTGTGGTACTGCCGCTGGTGGCTTCGTGTATGATGCCCAGCCGTTCAATACTATGAACGAGAAACGCGGAGGCTACCACGCCGGAAGCGATATTAACGGCATTGGTGGAGAAGATACGGATCTGGGACTTTCTGTGCATGCTGCAGCGCGTGGCCTCGTGGTGTATAGCGGAGAACCGTCTCCCGGCTGGGGGAAGGTGGTAGTGCTGGCTCACCGTCTGCCGGGAGATTCCCGCATTATTCAGACCTTGTATGCCCATCTGGATAAAAGTATTGTGCGGCAGGGGCAGTTCATCGCCCGTGGTGAGCCTATCGGCACTGTTGGCACGGCCAATGGCCATTACAAGGCACATCTGCATTTTGAAGCTATCTCCTCAGTTTGCACAGAGGCAGGTATGCCTGCCTATTCTCCCGGTGGCACCATGAACCGCCTGAATCCTCAGAAACTTCTTGCAACACATCCGGCACCGGCAGTGCCTGATCCGTATGAAACCGTACGCCGTCTGCGCGTGCGTGAGGCTGGGCTGCAGCAACCTGTCAGCCCGGCAGCCGAAATGCCCGAAGGCACAGTTCCCGTTAATCCCACACAATTCCTCTGATTATTCCTTTTCGTTATGAAACGCAACATCATCCTTTTCCTCTGCGCATTCCTGGCTACTCTTGGCGTATGCGCCGGCGTGTTCATGCTGCTGAAGCACAATGCCAATATTCAGGCAGATGAAGCAGCCGCTCATGCAGAAACCACTGCTCCCGCAGTTGTGCCCCAACCTGTACCTGTTCCTACGAATGAACCCCAGGGCGAACCGGAACCTGTACCTGCTCCTGCACCCACTCCTGAGCCGGAGGTGACGCCGGAGCCTGTGCCGGCACCCGCCCCTGAGTCCACCCCTGAGCCCCAGCCCGAACCGGAGCCTGTGCCGGCTCCTGCTCCTCAGCCGGAAGAAATTGTTCTGCCCGAAAAGCCCCGCAATGCAGAGCACAAGTCTGCCCTTACTGCTGCAGCTGTGCTGACTGCCAAGAACCCCGCCGAGGCTCTCAGGAATCTGCTCGAAAAGGGTGAAATCACTCCGGAAGCAGCTGAACAGCTTGCCGCCTGGGGCGCTAAGAATAAAGTGAAAGCCGTGGTTGAGGTAGGTAATAGCCGTCGCCCCAATGGCGACCGTGTAACGCGTTACCGCCTGGTGGCAGAAGATGGTGGGGAAGATCTTCTGATTGATGTTGTTTCCCAGAAGGGTGGCAAGACTTTCATCGAATCCGCCAAGACTTCCTCCTCTGATAAGACAAAGCTGGCTCCAGGTGCGGACTCCATTACCGTGGCCGAAGGTTTTGTGGAGGCTGTGCGTCGTGGCGATATGACCGTAGCCCGTACCATGGTGACGGGCAGCGAGGTTTCCGATGCTACGGTGGCAGGTCTGTGCATGATTTTTGAGGAAGGTGAGTTCAAGCTCCGTGAGCAGGCTCCCATTCGCAACACCTTCACCACAGATAACAATGCCGGGTACCTGGTGTACGTTCTTTCCCCCATTTCCACCCGTCCGGCAAATGTGGGTATGGAGCTCACCCGTGTGAACGAGAATGACTGGCGCGTCAAGGCTGTGGCACTGGATGCTTTGCTGAGCAGCTACGAAAGCATTGCCACCGAAGAGGGCGGCCACTATTTCCCCATCGTGAAGAATCCCAAGGGTGGTGACTCGCTGGCTCTGTTCTTCGGCTTCAATGAATCTGAACTTACTCCCCGTTCCCTGCGGCAGCTGCAGATTGTGGCTGAGCTGCTGAAGGCCAGTAAGGGTGTGCTCCAGATCAGTGGCCACACGGACGACGTAGGTTCCGAAAAGTATAACCTGCAGCTTTCCATCCGCCGTGCAGAGGCTGTGAAGACCGCTCTGGTATCCTTCGGGGTAGAGGAGAAGCAGATTTCCACCGAGGGTATGGGCAAGACCCAGCCCCGCCGCTTCTACACGACAGAAGATACGACGGAACAAATTGATTACATCCGTGGTGAAAACCGCCGAGCTGAAATTTATCTCGATTTCGAATCCTGATATCATTCTCCATTTTTATCCGCCTCTCCGTTCCGGAGGGGCGGATTTCTGTTATTCGCATGCACGACTACGCCGCTGAACTGAACGCTGAGCAATATGCTGCTGTTACCACTACTGCTGCCCAGGCTCTGGTTATTGCCGGAGCTGGCAGTGGAAAGACTCGCACCCTGACATACCGCGTGGCCTGGCTGCTGGAGCACGGAGTGGCGCCCTGGCGTATTCTGTTGCTGACCTTCACCAACAAAGCCGCCCGCGAAATGCTGGAGCGTGTCACCTCCCTTACCGGGGCAGATGCCGGGCAGCTCTGGAGCGGTACATTCCATTCCATAGCCAACAGGCTGCTGCGACGCCATGCTGGGCGGCTGGGGTATCTACCTGGCTTTACCATCTTTGATTCAGATGACCAGAAGGCTCTCATGAAGAACCTGGTGAAGCAGTTTGCCGGTAAAATGACCAAGGCAGACCGCTTTCCTAAGCCGGAGTTGCTGCTCTCTCTGCACAGCCTGGCGGTGAATACGGCCACGGACTGGCACCGAGTGCTGAGTGCGGAATATCCGTATCTGGAGCAGCATGAAGATATTATCGGCAAAATATACGCCGAATATAACGCGCGTAAGAAGGCTCTGAATGTTATGGATTTTGATGACTTGCTCACCAATCTTCTGTGTTTGTTGGAGGAGTATGCAGATATTCGCGCAGAGTTGCAGGACCGCTTCCGCCATGTACTGGTGGATGAGTACCAGGATACCAATACCCCGCAGGACCGCATTGTACAGCTTCTGGCAGGCGGCTCATGCAGTTGTCTCATGGCTGTGGGGGACGATGCCCAGAGTATCTATTCCTGGCGCGGGGCTGATGTGGAGCATATCCTGCGGTTCCGGGAGACATACCCGCAGTCGGAGGTTTACCGCATTACCACGAACTACCGCAGCCTGCCGCCCATTCTGGAGCTTTCCAATGCCGCTATTGCCCAGAATGAGAACCAGATTCCCAAAGACTTGCAGGCGGCCCGCTGCGGCAGTAATTTTAAGCCTGTGGTGCTGCCCGCCCCGGATAACCGGACTGAAGCTGCCTGGGTGGCCCGGCGTATTGATGACCTCATGGGGTCCGGTATTCCCGGTAGTGATATTGCTGTGCTTTACCGTGCTCATTTTCACAGTATGGATGTGCAGATGGAGCTGACTCGTGCTCACATTCCCTTCCGTATCACCAGCGGTTTGCGCTTTTTTGAGCAGTCCCATGTCAAGGATGTGATTGCCTTCCTGCGTCTGCTGTGTAATCCCAGGGATGAAATTGCTTTCCGCCGCATTGCCGGTACGTTCCCCCGCGTGGGTGAGGCCACGGCCGGGCGTATCTGGGCACAGTGGCTGGCAGCGTATGAGAAATGGGTGGGTGCGCACCCGGAGCAGCTGGCTATCACGGAGCCGCACAGCGTCGTATTTGCCGAACCGGCCGTGAAGGTGGCCCCGGCTGTGCGTCCGCATTGGAATGGTTTTCTCTCGCTGATGGATTCTCTGCATCCCGCCGGCCATACCTTGCTGCCGGCTGAGTTGGTGCGGGCAGTTATCACCTATCTGAATCCCTATTTCACGCACGCATACGATAATTTTGATGAACGTGCGGAGGACCTGGCCCAGATTACCCGCAACCTGGGTACAGAGGAGAACCTGGATGAGTTCCTGGCTAGTGTAGCGCTGCTCAGCGAGGTTGATTCACCCACCACGCCGGATGAGGATATGGTTACTCTTTCCACTATTCACCAGGCCAAAGGTCTGGAGTGGAAGATTGTCTTCATCATCTTCCTGGGGGAGGGGCAGTTCCCGCACAAACGGGTTATTGAAAGCGGCTCCACTGCTGACATGGAGGAAGAAACACGCCTGTTCTATGTGGCGGTCACCCGCGCACAGGATCAGCTGTATCTGAGTTTCCCCCGTTACAATGGCCGAAGCTACGATGCCCAGTATTCGCCGCCCTCGCGTTTTCTCACCACGCTGCCGCCGGAGTTGATTCAGCTCTGGTCGAACTGATTTAATCAGCAGCCAAAGGTCGGGTGCAGCCAGGCTTCGAATTTGCGGAGTGCTTCACCACGGTGGGAAATGGAGTTTTTCTCCTCAGCGGAAATCTCGGCCATGGTGCAATCGTAGCCATCGGGGATGAAAAGGGGATCATACCCGAAGCCGCCCGTTCCGCGGGGATTCAGGGTAATCTGCCCTTCCACCGTGCCGATGAAGCAGGCCAGTTCCTTTCCGTTCTCAGCCACGGAAATAGCGCAGACGTAGCGGGCCGTGAAGGGCTTGGAGCTTTCCGGTAGGGCTGCCAGCTCCGTGAGCATTTTCCGGTTGTTGGCTTCATCATCTCCGTGGGTGCCGGCGTAGCGTGCAGAATACACTCCGGGCATGCCGTCCAGCGCATCGACACAGATGCCGCTGTCGTCCGAAACAACCAGTCCCGGGAAGACGGCGGAGATACTTTCTGCTTTGATGGCCGCGTTGGCTTCAAAGGTGGTTCCTGTCTCTTCCGGATCCGGGGCTCCGGGAAAATCTGCAAGGGTTTTCAGCTCGAACTGCGGGGGAAGAATGCGGGCAAATTCACGGGCTTTGTGGGTATTGCGGGTGGCAATAAGCAAGGGGATGCGAGCCATAATCAGTTGATGGTTGAGTCTTTCTTGTGGAAAATGCGGGTGAAGAAAAGATAGATGACAAGGTAGGACAAGAGCGCGCAGAAAATATCTGCCACGGCTTGTGAGAACCAGATGCCGGACCCGCCCCACCACAGCGGCAGCAGCAGCAGGCAGGGAATAAGTACCAGAAATTGTCGCATCAGGTTCAGGAATACACTCATAATGGGGCGCCCAATGCTTTGGAAGAAGTTACCGATGATAATCTGTGTGCCGACCAGCGGGAAGGCCAGCCCCATGATACCCAGACCACGCGTTGCAAGAGTGATGAGCTGGGTTGAATTGGCGTCCTGCTCCTTCACGAAGACACGCACCACTTCTTCCGGGTAAAGTTGAATCCCCAGCCAGCAGAGCAGGGTAAGCGCAAACGCTGAACCTACTGCGTAGAAGAACACGCGGCGCACGCGGCTGTAATAGCCGATGCCCAGGTTGTAGCCGGCTATGGGCTGCATCCCTTGAGCAATGCCCAGTACCACCATGGCTATGGCCATGAGGACGCGGTTCACAATGCTGAATGCCCCCACTCCCATGGGGCCTTCGTAGCTCAGGAACTGCCGGTTGAAGACGATAACCACCAGGCAGCCGCACAAATTCATGAGACACGGCGGCAGCCCCAGCAGACAGATGCGCCGCATGATGGGCCCACACAGTTTCCACATGCGGCCACGGAAATAGATGACACTGCGGCGGTTCAGGAAATGCAGCAGCACCCACACCATGCCCACGGCTTGTCCGGCTGCTGTGGCCAGTGCAGCGCCGGTCATTCCCCATTTCAGAACCCACACGAACAAATGGGCGCAGGCAATGTTCACTACCATGGAAATCAGCAGACTGTACATAGCTTTGTACGGGTAGCCGCTGGCTCGCATCACATGGTTCAGGTTCATGAAGGAGAAGGTGAGGGGGCAGGTCAGCATCATTACCAGCATGAACTCCTTGGCGGGACCCACTGTGTTTTCATCTGCTCCGAATATGTACAGAATTTCCTTCATCCACGGCAGAGGGAACCAGCCGAATGCCACACCGAATGCCACACCCATAATGGTGCAGTGCCCCAGCACGCGGAAGGCCCGCGGAAAATCCTGCTGCCCCAGGGTGATGGATGTGGTGGCTGCACCGCCAAGCCCCACCAGGGTGCCCAGTGCCACAAGCAGGTTCATGATGGGGAAGAGCAGTCCCATGGCCGTGATGGCATACGCACCGCAACACTGGCCGATGTAGATGGAATCTACTATATTGTAAAGCGACATGGCTGCCATGCCTACAATGGCCGGCAGGGAGTACTGTGCCAGCAGACGCCCCATGGGCTTCTGCTCCAAATCGACAAGTTTCTGGTCTTTCTCCATATCGCTGTTCAGAATTTACTCCTGGCGGGGAGCAGCGTCAAGCAGAATAATATCAAGGTTCAGCTTTCATGCGCGTGCAAACCAGTTTGCCAGCGCATACCCCGCCAGAAAGCAGAGCAGGCTTCCAATCAGCGTAGCTAGAATATAGCTGCCGGTGGTCAGGAAATGTCCGGCGCGCATCAGCATGGTATTCTCGTACGCAAAGGCTGCCAGGGTGGAATACCCGCCGCAAAGTCCGGCAGTGAGCGCCAGGCGGAGATTAGGGGATTCAATGATGCCTGCTGTGGCAAGTCCGCAGAAAAGTCCCATGAACAGGCAGCCGCCGAAATTGATGAGGAGGGTATGCCAGGGCATATCTGTTGCTGTAATCCCCAGTCGGCTGCATACAAAATAGCTTGTCAGGTAACGCAGTACGCCTCCCAGGAAGCAACCACAGCCCACGCACAGCAAGGTTTTGATGGATAATTGCATGTTGGATGAACGTAGTGGAAAATGAGGGGGCTGCCCTCGCGCATCATTCTAACACAAATTCGGCAGCTGGAAAATAGCTAATCCTTTCATTGATTTAAAAAAGTGGTGTTTTTGTTTGTGCGAAGCGGCTCCGGAGCAGGTTTGATTTTTTTCGCAGAGTATTGATTTTGCTCTTGCAAGCGGGCAAGCTTGCGTGTAGACTACCCCCAGCAAACCAATTCTCATATACATGAAGAAACTACTTACTCTTTTCGGTACCCTGTTCCTTCTGGGTGGGCTGGTGGCTCCGCTGCACGCTCAGGGTGTGGAGGACGAAGCTGCTGAAACCGAAGTGGCTGCTGAGGAAACAGAAGAAATTTCCATTCCTGATCTGCTCCAGAAAGTGGAGTTTGTTACCAAGGTAAAGCCCAAGAAAAAGGCATACGTCTACTTCTTCCTGCGCTCACATTCCCGTTGCGGCTTCTGCCGCACCATTACACCGCGGATGAACGAGCTTTACAAGGAAATGAAAAATAAGGGTGCAGAACTTATTATGCTTAACTGCGACCCCGATACCGAAAAAGCAAAGAAATGGGCAGATGAAACCGATATCACCATTCCCATGATTACCCCCGAGACGACTTCCGCGATAGCTTCCGTGGTTCCCGGTGGCGGAAGTGGTGCTACTCCTAATGTGATGGCTGTTACGGCGGATGGTACTCAGATTGAAGGTACCTCTGGTGCCAGCAAATGCCCTGACCTGGTAAGCGGCTGGAAAGACATGGTGAAAGATGCCAAGAAAGCTGAGTCCAAAAAGAAGTCCGAAGCCAGGAAGAATAAGAAAAAAAGTAAGAAAAAGAAGGCTAAGAAGTCCAGTTCTGCTGAGTTGTGACTCGCTTCCTCAATTTTCCTGAAAAAGAACAGGGGCACACGTCTGGTGTGTCCCTGTTCTTTTTATGTTGCCCTGTTGCTCAGGCGGGGGCTGTGCGCTTAATCCTTCCGGCTGTCACGAATCTCCTGGGTGAGCTTCATGGCGCAGAAATCCGGGCCGCACATGGAGCAGAAATGCGCTTGCTTGGCGTTGGCGTGTGGCAAGGTCAGGTCGTGGTATGAACGTGCCTTGTGCGGATCCAGAGAAAGGTTGAATTGGTCTTCCCAGCGGAATTCAAAGCGGGCCTTCGCCAGGGCATTGTCGCGCAGCTGGGCTCCGGGGTGACCCTTGGCCAGGTCTGCAGCGTGTGCTGCCAGTTTGTAGGTCACCACACCTTCACGCACATCTTCCTTATCCGGCAGTCCCAGGTGTTCCTTGCGGGTCACATAGCAGAGCATGGCGCACCCGCGTTGGGCAATGATGGCACCACCCAGCGCGCCGGTGATGTGGTCATACCCCGGGGCGATGTCCGTAGCCAGCGGGCCGAGGGTGTAGAAGGGGGCTTCGTAGCACCATTCCAGCTGCTTGCGCATGTTTTCCGGAACAAGGTGCAGCGGCACATGCCCGGGGCCTTCATTCATGACCTGCACTCCCTTATCCCAGGCCCGGCGTGTCAGCTCTCCCTGTACCTCCAGCTCTGCCAGTTGTGCAAAATCGTTTGCATCGGCTATGGAACCCGGGCGCAGGCCATCGCCTATGGAGATGGCTACATCGTATGTGGCGAGAATATCGCAGATTTCATCCCAATGCGTGTAGAGGAAGTTCTCCTGCTTGTGCAGCATCATCCACTTGGCAATGATGCTCCCACCGCGGGAGACTATGCCTGTGGCGCGATTAGCTGTATGATAGACAAAACGTTCCAGAAGGGCTGCATGCACTGTCACATAGTCCACACCCTGGCGGGCTTGTTCGATGAGCGTATCACGGAAAATCGGCCAGCTCAGGTGCTCCACCCGTCCGCTGCATTTCTCCAGACTCTGGTACATGGGCACTGTGCCGATGGGAACGGGACTGTTGCGCAATATCCATTCGCGCGTCCGATGAATATCCTTGCCGGTGGACAAATCCATTACGGTATCGGCTCCCCAGTGAATGGCCCAGCGGAGTTTTTCCACTTCCTCCTCAATGCCGGAAGTAATGGCTGAATTGCCGATATTTGCATTGATTTTGCAAAGGAAGTTGCGCCCGATAATCATGGGCTCAGCTTCCGGGTGATTGATATTGGCCGGAATGAGCGCGCGACCGGCGGCAATTTCATCGCGCACGAACTCGGGGGTGAAGAAGGCCGGCATATTGCCCCCGCGCTGCTCTGCCGGGTGCTGGTAGTGCAGCTGGGAGCGGCGCTCCAGGCTTTTCGGTGAGAACCCGGGGAGTTCCTCCAGTTCACTGGGACGCGGCATGCCGGTGCCCAGCTCATCCAGCAGAATCTGGGCGGCTTCCGGGCGGGATTTTGCGCTGGGGAATTTGTCGTAAATGGCTTTGAATGCCGACTCTCTTCCCAGATTTTCACGAATCGCCACATATTCCATTTCCGGTGTGATGATGCCTCTGCGGGCGTATTCGCGCTGCGTTGGAGCCTGTTTCACATCAGCCGCTACCAACACGCCATCTGCATCTCTGCGCACATCTCCGCGGGCTTCAATCCATGACTCACGGAGCCGGGGAAGCCCCTGTTCTGCCTTACCATGAAAACTCTCATCGCCCCAGGCTCCGGAACAATCATAAATCCTCACTGGTTCATTCGGCTCTGTAGCACCATCCGGAAATACGGAATCTGAAAGCGTTACTTCGCGCATAGATACCTTGATATCCGGGAATAGTGAACCCGGCACATAAACCCGGCGTGAACCAGGGTACTTGAGTTCATCGGTCTTCATGCGGGGTATCATATCATCGGAAAGTGGGCATTTCAAGCGTTTTATGCATGGGAGGTTATGTGCCTGTGTGGCGTACAAAATGTTCCCGGGATTAGCGTAGTGAAATAAATGTGAGCTTTACACGGGCGTGAACATAGGCTATAGTGTAGCCCATGAAGTACAGACGATGTGGCCGCAGCGGTGTGTTGCTGCCGGAGATTTCATTGGGGCTGTGGCATAATTTCGGTGGCTGGGATGACCGAGCCCGGAATGCTGCCATCATCGGACGTGCCCTGGAGCTGGGAATTTGTCACTTTGACCTGGCCGATAATTATGGACCGCCCCCCGGAAGCGCTGAGGAGCGTTTCGGTGGTCTGTTGAAGCAGGAGTTTGCCGGGCACCGTGATGAGATGTTCATTGCAACCAAGGCTGGGCATCTGATGTGGCCCGGTCCTTATGGGGACTGGGGAAGTCGGAAACACCTGATTTCCGGGCTGGATCAAAGCCTTCGCCGCATGCAGCTGGATTATGTGGATGTCTTCTACCACCACCGACCGGACCCTGAAACTCCCATTGAGGAGACAGTGGAAGCGCTGGTGCAGATTGTTCGCAGTGGCAAGGCTCTCTACATTGGCCTTTCCAAGTACCCGCCGGCATTGTTTAACCGCGCCTGTACCCTTCTGGCGGAGGCTCATGTGCCCTGCCTGCTGCACCAGTTGCGCTATAATCTGCTGGACCGTGCCTGCGAGGCCGGGCAGTTGCCTGCGGCCAAAGCGCAGGGAACCGGTAGCATTGTATTCTCGCCTCTGGCGCAGGGTATGCTTACTGGCAAGTACCTGAACAAGTCTTCGCTTCCTGAAGATTCACGAGCAGAACGTAGCGATTCCATTTTTCTGGATGCAACCAAGGTGGCTGCTGATGCTGACCGAGTGGCATCGCTGCAGGCTATTGCTACAGAAGCGGGAATTCCCTTGACTCAGCTTGCTTTGCGCTGGCTTTTGCAGCGTAATGAAGTGACAAGTGTTCTGGTGGGTGCACGCACTGTGGCTCAGCTGGAAGAATGTGCGGCGGCGGCTGAGCAGGAGCCGCTGAGCGATGAATTGATGAAACTTCTTAATAATCAATAATGGTATGGCTCTCTTCTCCCATCTCAGATGTATTCCTTGTATCTTATTTCTTGGCCTGGCCGCCCCGCTGGCAGCTGATGATGCCCCACGAACACTGGAAGGCGGCTGGCGGCTCGATTGGGCCGATGAGTTCACCGGTTCAAGACTGGATTTGAAAAAATGGCAGTATGAGCTGGGTGTTATCCGCAACCGGGACGCCGTGCAGACGTACACGAAGGATTGCGTGCGGGTGCAGGGTGGCAAGCTGATTCTTACCTCCAGGGCCAAGACTACCAAAAACAGCAATTACAACCCCAGAAGCGAGCACTGGACCCACCAGATTAAGACCATGCCTTATGCGAGTGGCTCAGTTACCACGCGCGATGTTAAACACTTCGAAGCCCCCGGCCGCCTGGAAATCCGTGCCAGAGTTCCAAAGGGTAAAGGTGTCTGGCCCGCGTTATGGACGATGCATGTGAACCAATATGGCTGGCCGGCTAACGGTGAAATTGATATTCTGGAGCATATTTCCCAGGAGCCGAACACCTGTTATTCTATCTTCCGCTGGGGTGTCAATGGTGGAAATCAGGAACATAAGGTCATCCGCACCACCAATATCCCTGATTACAGCAAGGACTTCCACACCTACATTCTGGAGTGGGATGAACAGACCATGCGCATTCTGATTGATGACCAGGAAGTTGGTCGGGTCGGTATTGCTGAGGCGGATTATCCTGACGGAAACAACCCGCTGAAAACTCCTTGCTACCTTATCATGAACACCGCTATCGACGGTTGGGCCGAAGCTCCGGATGCCAGGGATTACCCTGTTCAGTTCGAGATTGATTACGTGCGCTATTACACCAAGGGTGAAAAGGCCACGTCTGCCGAAAACGAACAGGCTGAGGAGGATACCCCTGCACCCATAAAAAAGAAAAAGAAGAAGAAGCGCCGCAGCAAGAAGCAATAAGCAACATTCAGTTCTTGCGCGGAATCAGGCGCCAGACAGCACAGATGAGCGCCAGGGAAGCCACAGCCCCCATGCCGGTGAACCACAGGGGGAGCTGCCAGGCCGTTGGTTCGTGTGCTGCTGCTGCATGTGCCACCAGCACAGTGAACGGCAGGTGCCAGAAGGTTCCCAGCAGGTAGATGGCCCAGAGACTGCGGCGGTTTACTCCACCAAAGCGGAACAATACCTTGCGTACCATGCCTGCCACCACGGCAGCCACAGCCATGCCTACGGGCAGCAGGGCTCCTATGGAGGAGGCTGTTTCGCGTACACGCTCGGCGGTAACAGGTTCGCGGAACAACTCCTGCAGCGGCTCATAGCAGAGCAGGGCAAGCACTACGCCGCCATAGCTCATCGAAAGTTGAAACAAGCGACGGAACGAAAAGGGATCTTCCTGCAGCATGATGATTTGTATGTTGGTTTGGCGGATACAGAAGCCGCTGCGTGGGTGTCCCATGCAGCGGCTTCTGGTGATTTCTTGATGGAGGCGAGGGGAATTGAACCCCTGTCCTGGACACTGTTGACGCAAGCATCTCCATGTTCAGACGCGGATTGCTGCATCTCGCCGGTGATCCGCTCCGCGTCAGCCTTTCACCATAGCCAGGAACCTGTGGATGTCATACCCGGCGCGGTTCCCCCGCCGGGCACCTGCCTACTGAGCTAGGCGCGTCATCCCTAGTAGGCGTCGGGAATCGGCGCAAGGCGCGTTATTTACGCAGCCATGGCGTATTCGTTCTTAGAATAGGCACTTAATCTTTTGAGCGGCTTTTAAGGAGGCCAGCCGATCAACCTCCACATGCAGCCGGCGCCTCGAATGTTCAGTCGAAACCGGGACGCCCCCATGTTTTATTCTCTACAGGTATTAGTGGACAAAAAAACCGGTTTCGTTGAATCGAACCGGCATTTTGTTAAATCCTTTTGAGAAACACGCCCGTGAGGATTCGAACCTCAAACCTTCTGATCCGTAGTCAGATGCTCTATCCAATTGAGCTACGGGCGCTTTATCCTTTTCAGGAGCCGCACACAGTGTTGCGGTGAGCGCAGTATACATGATGCTTTTGCCTGAGTCAAGACAAAAATCGATATTTTTTCAAAAAATGTGCAAAAAGGGATTTTTCGGGTCTGTTTCAGATTTGCTGGTCTACGCAATGAAAAGTTGGGTTTGACCCAGAATCACCATCCCACAAAAGTTGGGCTTGACCCCAGATTTCCGCGTTTAGCTGCTGTTCGGAGATGCAAAAAGGCACACCCTGGTAGGTGTGCCTTTTTTCGTGTAAAAACGAAGCGGACGGGGCTCGAACCCGCGACCTCAGCCGTGACAGGGCTGCGCTCTAACCAAACTGAGCTACCGCTCCGTCGGTTTTACCGATTCCTCACTTTGCAGCGGGAACGGGCGCATTATACAGATGCCCGGGCTGCAATGCAAGACTTTTTTTGCAGAAAATACAAATCATGCCGCAATCAGGGTAAAATTACCAGTGCAGGCATCCCAATCCACTCCGTATAGCGTAAATCAGGTGGGGAGGAGCAGGCTGACGGGATTGTACAGCAAATCTCCCAGGCGGGCGGCAATCCGGTTTGCTTCGGCTGCGGGAACGGAGGTGGAAACATAAAACGTATACGGCAGGTCGAACTTGCCATCAGTATCTCCACCGGCGCGTATGCCTACCTTGGGGGTTTTCCCTCGCACTACAAAGCCAAAAGAGGGACGCTTGCCACTGGCTATATAATCCACCACCTGCTGGCGGGTGGTGGCGGCATCGCACACGGCTATATGGGGCTCGAAGCCTACCGGTATGCCGGGGGAGCCCTTCTGGGTTTCGCGGACAAGACGGTAAATGCTTTTCTGGGCAGCATTCTCGATAGCCACTACGCTTTGGCCTGCATCCTGGAAAAGCAGCACATCCACCTTGCCATCTTCCGGCATCCACACAGGGCGGCTGGTGCAGGCTTTCACCACGGCTCGCACAATGTAATCGAACAGGGAATATCTCTGCTCCAGTAGTTTTTCACATTGCACTGCAATGGGGAGGCTGATGCGGGCCAGGGCCGACATGTTCACCGCCTGGTCGTAGACGTAGTATCCATCAATCTCCGCACGGGTGGGCGATATGGCGAAATCGTTCAGCACTGTGCGGCCGCGGCTCTGCAGTGCGGTTGTCGGCTCTACTACATCGCCCGCCATGATACGCCCGCGAGGACCGCTTCCGCGCAAGGTTGCGGGGTCAATTCCCTTTTTCTGGCACAGTTTGCGAGCAAGCGGAGAAATAAGCATGGGGAGGCGATGTGGGTTATGTTAAAAAGTGGCGGGGTGCCGCAGCCCCCCGCCGGTTCAGATTCAAATCAGGCCTGGTAACGGAGTTCACCATCAATGATGGTCATGACGGTGTCGTACTCGGCGTTGAGCACAACCATATCGGCTGTGTAACCGGGGGCAATCTTGCCCAGGTCGAACAGGCCGAGGCTCTGAGCCTGGTTCCAGGAGGTGGCCTTCACCAGCTCGCTGAGCGGCTTGCCGGTGAGTTCCTGCACATTCTTGAGCCCCTTGGCATAGCGCAGGGTGGAACCGGCCAGGTTCCCGCTTTCCAGACGAGCTACGCCACCCTTCACAATGATGGGCAGACCGCCCAGCTGGCCGGGGCCATCAGGCATCCAGGAGCATGCCAGCGAATCGGTAATCATAATCATCTGGTCGATGCCCTTGTTCGTGAAGGTAAGCTTGAGCATATCTTCGCACAGGTGAATCTTGTCGCAGATGATTTCAATCTTCACATCCTTATCCAGCATGCCGGAACCCACCAGGCCGATTTCGCGGTGGTGCTGGGGGCTCATCTGGTTGCAGAAGTGGGTAAGGTGCTTCAGGCCTGCGGCCTTGGCTGCCTTGAAATCTGCATAGCTGGCGGCTGAGTGACCAGCGGAGCAGGTGATGCCGGCGGCAGAGGCCTTGTTGATGAAATCAATGGAGCCGGGCATTTCCGGAGCCATGGAAATAAGTAGAACGGGGTAGATATCGTTCAGCATGGAGACCTCCTCGAAATCAGCCGGGCGAACGAAAGCGGGATTCTGGGCGCCGCACTGCTTGGGGTTGATATAGGGCCCTTCCAGGTGCACACCGGGAGTCTTGGAGCCGGTGGGGGCTGCAGCATATTCCTTTACCACTGTGCATACATCTGCCAGGGTTTTGGTGCCCAGGGTAAGGGTGGTGGGAAGCCAGGTGGTCACACCTTCTTTCATCTTGCAATCTGCAATAGTGCGGATGCTTTCCACCTTGCAATCACATGTGTCGCAACCACCGGCACCGTGGGAGTGGATATCGATGAAGCCGGGCATGAGCATATTGCCGCCGGCATCAATGGTCTTATCAGCCTCAGCTGTTTCACCGGGCTGCAGCACAGCAATAATCTTGCTGCCCTCCACAAGCACGGAACCTCCGGGCAGATCAATGCCGGGGGAGATGATATGGGCATTCGTGATGAGTGTCTTCATAATCAGTATCTATAAGGGGGTATGCAGTGGCACCATGCCCCTGCTTACAGGGTAATTTTAGCGTTATCTCTGACCCGATGCAAGGCAAAAGAAAGCAGCATGCAGATTTTTTCCATAGCTGTCCAAAAAGCGTTCTAAAGAAAGCCGGGGGAAGAGAAGCAAAACCAAGAAGAAAAAAGAAAACAAAAATGGAGATTGAGTTCTGGGGTGCCAGCTACTAAACTGACGGTGCTAAAAAAATGAACCAATCTCCGTGCAGCAACCTACCATTATGTGCGC
>DEPT01000043.1:283-18278 GCA_002358905.1 Akkermansiaceae bacterium UBA3385 | reverse complement strand
GTGCCGCACTGCGGGCAAGCGGTGTGACCGGGGACGGCTGCGCCACACTTCGGGCACTTGCCGAGCTTGGGAGCCTTCCAGGCCTGGGCGGCCAGGCGGGAGCGCTGCTTCATCTTGGACGTTCTGCGTTTCGGAGCTGCCATAGTTCTATATCTGGTTTAAGATTTTCGAGATGTGATACATTGAGTGGAGCTTCGGCGCTTACTTTTTGGGAAGCGAATCCAGGGCATCCCAGACGCTTTCGCCACTCGGGGTGGCAGAGTTTACACCGGGTTGGGGGTCTTTGTCCAGTCTAAAATCACCAAAAGTGTCATTTATTTCACATTCAAGGTCTGAAATTTCGCATTTTGGGTAGCTGGGCAGGGCAAGTACGACCTCTTCGCGCAGGTCTTCGGTCACATCGAGCGCCAGTTTTCCCTTCACATCGTACGAGAAGGTCAGGTCATCCAGTTCCACCACATAGGGGAAATTCTTCAGGCAGCGGTCGCAGCGCAGTTCGAAGGGGGCGGTCAGGCTGCCGCGCACCATCAGCTCGGTTTCGAAGAGCTGGACTTCCAGTTCGTAGCTCAGCGGACCAGTGCTGCGCAGGGCGGCGCTGTCGATGCCAAAGAGGCTGGCATCGAGCTCGCCGCTCAGGAAGCGACCTTCCTCCGGGAATTCTTCCAGGGAGATGATGAGTTGGCTTTGCATGGGCATTACCATACCGTGTATAGGACGGCGATGCAAGCCTTATATTATTCAATCACGCTCCAGAGGCGTCCATTGCGGGCGCGGATGAGGCGGATATCGAGGTCAAAGGCGGCTTTGAGGTTCTGCTCGGTGAGCACCTCGTCGCGGGTGCCGTAGGCCTGGATTTCGCCCTGGCGCAGAATCATGCCACGGTTGAATTCGGGCAGGATGTCCTCAATGCGCTGGGTGATGAAGATGATGGTGAGCTCCGGGTGGGTGGCTGCCAGCTCGGCAATGGTAGAGAGCAGGAACTCGCGCCCCGCGATATCGAGGTACACGCTGGGTTCATCCAGAATCATGAGCTCGGGGCTGGTCATGAGAGCGCGCGCAATGAGCACCTTGACCTGTTCTCCGCTGCTCATGGTGGCAACGGTGCGTTCCATGAGGTGTTCGGCGCGCAGTTTCCGCATGAGTTCTGCTGCCTGTTCCTCCTCGGCAGGGGTGGGTTCGCGGAATAGACCGATGGTGGCGTCCGGTCCGCTGAGCACCATTTCGCGCCCGGTCCAGTCGCGGTCGCTCAGCCATTGGTGCATGAGCGGGCTTACCCAGGCAATACGTTTGCGCAGTTCCTGCAGGTTTACGGTGCCGAAGCGGCGCCCCAGCACTTCCACTTTAGCGCCGAACAGGGGCCAGGCATAGCCCATGAGCATGCGCACCAGTGTGGTTTTACCTGCACCATTGGCGCCCAGAATGAAACAGCGCTCACCTTTGCTGACCTGCCAGTTGATGTTGTTCAGAATCTGGCGTCCGCTGAGGTAGACGGTGGCTTGTTCGACGTTGATGACGTTTTCCATGGTGCAGGGGAATGGGTGAGGTGCTGAAAAAAGATTCGGCGGGTTGCTGCAACCCGCCGAATCGTGATATTGAAGTTGAATTAGTTGCGTTCGAAAAGGGAGCGGATCTTGCTGCCCACGATTTCGACCGGGTGCTCGGCCAGAGCTGCACGCTTGGCAAGCAGGTTGGGAGCGCCGGCGGCGGCTTCCTCCAACCATACACG
The DNA here is from genome assembly GCA_002358905.1 of Akkermansiaceae bacterium UBA3385. GTDB lineage: Bacteria > Verrucomicrobiota > Verrucomicrobiia > Verrucomicrobiales > Akkermansiaceae > Akkermansia. Next base: position 16,552 of record DEPT01000043.1, on the reverse strand, counting down.
AGCAAACTCACCGCTCTCGATGCGCTTGAGGCTCTCCTTCATCTTCTCCTTCACCTCCGGGCCGAGAATCTGCGGGCCGTTGTAGTATTCACCGAACTCAGCGGTGTTGGAGATGACGCCGTTCATGGCCTGGATGCCCTTGTTGTAGATGATGTCTACGATAAGCTTGGCTTCGTGTACGCATTCGAAGTAGGCCATCTCGGCGGGGTAGCCAGCCTCGATGAGGGTTTCGAAACCGTACTTCATGAGGTCTACAAGACCACCGCAGAGCACGTTCTGCTCGCCGAAGAGGTCTTCGTAGGTCTCCTGCTGCATGGTGCATTCCAGCACGCCACCGCGGGTCAGACCCTCGGCCTTGGCCATGGCCAGGGCGGTCTGCTGGGCGTTGCCGGAGGGGTTCTGCCATACGGCGATAAGGCCGGGGCAGCCAAAGCCTTCCTCGAATACGCGGCGCACCTCAGTGCCCGGGCCCTTCGGGGCCACCATGATGACGTCCACATCAGCCGGGGGAACGATGGTCTTGAACACGTAGGCAAAGCCGTGGGAGCAGCACAGGGTCTTGCCGGCGCACAGGTTCGGCTTGATCTGGGTCTCGTATACTTCGCCGTGGTGCTCATCGGGCAGCAGGATGTGAATGATATCAGCCTTGGCAGAAGCCTCAGCCACGGGCATTACTTCAAAGCCGTCCTGGGCTGCTGCATCCCAGCTCTTGCCGGGGCGGATACCAATGATTACGTGCACGCCGCTGTCGCGCATGCAGAGTGCCTGGGCGCGGCCCTGAGCACCGTAACCGATTACGGCCACGGTCTTACCATTGAGAACGCTCACGTCTGCGTCCTTGTCGTGAAGAATGTTCATCGTTATATCTTAGGTTAATCGTTCAGACACGAGGTGTCCGGAAATCCGCGTCCGATTGTAACAGTGGGCGTTCGTATTGCAAGCTAAATTTGTGTATTCAAGTGAGATGTGTCTTATTTTTTCTTGCGGTGGCGGTGAAATATGGTAGAGTAGTGGCAGTATGAAGCTTCGCAACACATTCCGGCGTGCAGCCGGTTTCACATTGATTGAATTGCTGGTGGTTATCGCTATCATGGTGACGCTTGCCAGTATAGCCGGTACTGCCATCTATTCGCACATGGGTGCGGGCGATGAGGCAAAGTGCCGCGCCCAGCTGGAGCAGCTCCACCAGCTTGGTGTGAAGTACAGCCAGGATATTTCCCACTCCGCACTCCTGCCTACCAGCGGTATGGATGATGATGAAGACACCGACACAGTGGATGAATCCGAGGGTTGGTGGATTTCTCTTGCCCCGGAGCTGGATGCCGTGGTTTTCCCCCGCCAGCAGGGTGGCAAGATGAAAATTTCCTCCATTTTCCATTGCCCGGCAGATACACGTGTGGACATTGGTTCCGAGAGCACTTTTGCCGCAGATGAGAAGAGCGTGTCTTATGTGTCCTGGACGGATGCTTCCGAGGATCCGGAAAATCCGAATTCCTGCATTCGCACCACAGCCAAGCAGCGTCTGGATGTGCTGCCCTGGTTGTCTGATGGTATGCCGGTGAAGGGCGAGAGCGTGACGGACGTGGACACGTTCAAGAAGATGGTGCTGCCCGCTGCTGAACGCCATGGCGGCAAGGTGCTGGTGGTGTATGCCAGCGGCACGGTGAAGGCTGTTGAGGTGGAAGAGGATGCCGATGCTGCCAAGCTGTTCAAGAAGGTGGCTCCGGATCTGGCCAGCAAGGCAGCCAAGAATAAGAAAGGCAAAAAGGGCAAGAAGAGCCGCAAAGCTGCCTCTGCTGATGATGAAGAGTAATACACCTGCGCCGCTCCCCCTGGAGCCGGACTGCCTGCCGTACCTGAAGCAGCCGGTGGTTCTGGGGTTGAGCGGCGGACGTGATTCTGTGGCCCTGTTGCACTTGCTGGTGCAGCAGGGTTGTGCTGTGCGCGCTCTGCATGTTCACCACGGTATCCGCGCAGCAGAGGCAGATGCCGATGCTGCATTCTGCGCCCGCCTTTGCGATGAACTGGATGTGCCTTTTGAGCTGCAGCGGGTGGATGTACCCGCGTTGGCAACGGAGCAGGGGGTGTCTCTGGAGACCGCCGGGCGCCACGCACGCCGCTGGTTGCTGGCTGCTGCTGCCCGCCGGTGCAAGGGCGGGGTGGTGGCTCTGGCTCACCATGCGGATGACCAAGCCGAGACGGTAATGTTCCGCCTGGCTCGTGGTGCGGCCGGGCTTCGGGGAATGCAGCCTGTGCATGTGGCCAGCGGCATTACCTGGTTGCGACCAATGCTCAGCTGGCGCCGGTCAGATATCACAGCATGGCTGCAGCAGATGGGGCAGCGCTGGTGCGATGATGCCACCAACGCCGTGCCGGATGTGGCCCGTAACGCGCTCCGTCTGGAGGCTCTGCCGGCGTTGAATAAGGCCCTGGGGCGCGATGTGACGCCGATTCTCGCCCGCAGTGCACGCCTGCACGCGGAGACACTGGAAGCGCTGGAAGCAGCTCTGCTGGCGCTGCCGTCCCGGGACCCGCAGGGGCGGCTGTATCTGCCTTTTGTGTGGCAGCAGCCAGTGGCCCTGCAGAAGGCTATCGTGCACCGTTATCTGCAGGAGAATTCTGTATCCGATATCAGCGAGGAAATGGTGCTTTCCGTTGTGGGTATTCTTCCGCCGGATGCGGCGGCCTCCCGGGTGAATCTGCCGGGAAATCGCCAGGCGGTGCGGAAAGAACGCCGCCTGATGATTGTAAGCATTTGATAAAAAGAAAAGCGCCGCAAGAAGCGGCGCTTTTTTCTGACCGGATGAATTGCTCTTATTTCAGGAATTCATCAATGAGGAAATCTCCGGTGATCATCCAGTAGCGCATGGTGAGCCCTGCCACGAAGGCTGCAGCCAGGATGAGGATGACATACAGGCGGCGCAGGATGATGTGGATGGTGCTATCCTCTTCCGTGTACGAGATGGAGGAAAGGAAGGAGGAATCTCCGCTGCTCTTGCGGGCCTTTTTCTTTTTCTTCTTTGCCTTTTTGGGGGCTTCCTCCACCGGTTCTTCAACAGCCGGTTCTTCCGTGTCTGCTGTTTCAGCGGTGGTGCTGGTGGTGTCATCAAACATCAGCATAGCGGAGCCGATGTTGTATACAGCGCGGGGAACCAGAATGGCTGCTTCGGTGGGTTGATTTTCGGCCAGCAGAGTGGCACCCTGGGTGGCTACGGCAATGACATAGCCTTCCTGCTGAAGAGAGATGGTGCAGTGCTGGGGCAGCAGGTCTGCAATGTGCGGCAAAGACACGGAGCAGTTCTCATCCGTGCCGATGAGCAGCACGGAGCCGTCTTCGGGAAGTTCGTAGCGGTAATCGTTACCGGAAGAGTCGATGATATCGATTGCGGGCATATTCGTTAGTCAGTATGCCATAAGTGGCAGAAAAGGCAAGGAAAAAGGTTTAGCTCAGGAAATTATTGCGGAAGAGCCGCCAGAATTTCCTTCACAATCAGGTCTTCATCTACCAGGCGACCCTTGCCGTTTGTCCCGCAGGCCAGCATGCCGTCTTCTGCCGGTCCGATGATGCAGTGAGCATTACGGGCTGATAAGGTTGTGACATTGGCCTGCGTGGCAGGGTGCTCCCACATCATGCCATTCATGGCGGGGAAGATGAGGACTGGCCCGCGGTATGCCAGATAAAGACTGGTAAGGGCGTTCGGGCACTGGCCGTGTGCCATGCATGCCATTGTGTTGGCTGATGCAGGCACAATGGCCAGCACATCTGCACGCTGTGCCAGGTCTATGTGAACAGGTACCCAGTTGCCGGTCTCGTCTTCAAAGGTAGTGATGACCGGGTTGCGGGATAGCGTCATGAGCGTGAGCGGGGTGACAAACTCCAGAGCGGCCGGGGTGCACACGCAGTGCACGTCGTGCCCGTGTTTCACCAGGCGGGAGGCAACGCCTGCCGCCTTATAGGCTGCGATGGAGCCGCAGACTCCCAGAACAATAGTAGCCATGACGCTCTCTTATGCGGGTGAGATTCAGCAGACGGTGGGGTCGAATTCCACAATCATGTTGATTTCCACGGCAACGCCCAGCGGCAGGCTCGGCACGCCCACGGCAGAACGGGTGTGTGCGGCTTCCGGCCCCAGAAGTTCTACCAGCAGGTCGGAGGCACCGTTAAGCACTTTTGCCTGGTCGGTGAAATCCGGAGTGCAGTTCACAAAGCCGTTCACGGCCACAATCTTGCGCAGCGGAGCAAAGCTGCCCAGCTCAGCCTGGATGACTGCCAGACGGTTCAGAATGGCGGCCTGCGCAGCGCGCTGACCTTCCTCAATGCTGACTTCTGCACCCAGCTTGCCGTAAATGGCCACATCTCCGTTGATGGAGATACCGCCGGAAAGGTGCAGGTAATTGCCGGTGCGGATGCACTGGACGTAGGAACCAACCGGGGCGGGAGCGGGGTTGAGCTTCAGCCCCTTCTTTTCAAGTGCTTCAAAGTTGAAATTCATATAAATGATGTGTATTAGCTGCGGCTAGCATACACTGCCGGATGCAGCTTGGCAAGGAAAAACAAAGAAGCCCAGCAAGCTGACTTGCTGGGCTTCTCTGACTCCGGCGGTTGGGATCGAACCAACGACCTAATGATTAACAGTCATCCGCTCTTCCGCTGAGCTACGCCGGATTTTGCTTGCCCCGCTAACGGGGTGCGGGCAGATATTACTACTTTGTGCGCATCATTGCAAGTCTTTTTTGGAAAAAAATCAAATTTTATTGTCAAAATGGGGTAAAAAAGGATAAAATACCCCCATGAACAGCCCCGCTTCCTCCCGATGGACCCTCCGTTTTACTCTTTTTGGCGTTTCCGTGCGCATTCAGCCCATTTCCTGGGTGATATTGGCTCTGCTGGGCGGCGCCATAGATGTGAGTAATGGTTCGGATTTTTTGCGCGTGGCTATTTTTGTGGCGGCGGGGATGCTGTGCCTGCTGGTGCATGAATTCGGGCATGCTCTGAGCGGCCGCGCTGCCGGAGCCCTGGTGGAGGGGATAGAAATTACCGGCATGGGGGGCACCACGTCCTTTGCGATGCTGCCGCCGAGGCGTTCCGGTTACGTACTGACCACGCTGGCAGGGCCGCTGGCATCGCTCCTGCTGGGTGGTGTGCTGGGTTTGTGTTTTGGAGCGCAGATAGGTAATGTGGCCGCCGGTCTGCAATATGCATACCTTATGCCATGGCAGTCTGTGCTGCCTCTGGAGCTGCAGCAGGCGCTGGTGATGGGGCTTTACCAGCACCCCCTGCCGGAATGGCTGATACAGGCATATACCGTGGGTATGCTGGTCTGCTTCTGGTGGAGTCTGTTTAATCTTCTGCCGATTTTCCCCCTGGATGGTGGTAAGCTTCTGGGCTCTGTGCTGAATAATTACCTGGTGCCTTGTGTGCTGGGGGTGGTGGTCAGCATAGGTCTGGGAATCTGGGCTCTGCTGGAAGCGCAGTGGTTCAATATGGTGATACTGGGGTATCTGGCTTTTATCAACTGGCAATACCTGCGAGTCTTCCGCGACCGGAAGTAACAGAAATCCCCCTGCTTCCTGTAAGGATGCAGGGGGATTCTTTCTAGTGAGGTTTGTCTGAAATCAGCAGTATTGCGTGAGCACATACTGCAGAATACCACCGGCGCGGAAGTATTCCTTCTCAATCGGGGTATCCAGGCGCACGATGAGCGGCAGCTCGAAGGTCTCTGCACCGGCGGGGTGCACCAGCAAGGTGGCGGCGCTGCGTGGGGCCATATCATTGTTCAGGCCGATGATGGAGAAGGTCACGTCCTTGAGCCCCTTCACTCGGTCGTAGTCTTCCGGGTTTGCAAAGTTCAGCGGCAGTACGCCCATGCCGATGAGGTTGCTGCGGTGAATTCGCTCGAAGCTCTTGGTGATAACGGCCTTTACACCCAGCAGGTTGGTGCCCTTGGCGGCCCAGTCGCGGCTGGAGCCCATGCCGTAGTCTTCACCACCGATGATGATGGTCTTCACGCCGTCCTTCATGTAGGCCATGCCGGCATCATATATGAAGGTGGGAGTGCCGCAGGGGGCAGCAATTTCTGTGTCCGGGGTACTTACAGCAGAATCACCGAAATAGAGTGTGTAGCCACCCTCTACGCCCTCGGTGAGCAGGTTCTTGATGCGCACGTTGGCAAAGGTGCCACGAGCCATCACGAGGTCGTTGCCACGGCGGGAACCGTAGGTGTTGAAATCACGGCGCTCCACGCCCTGAGCGCTCAGGAACAGGCCGGCTGGAGCCGTGGGCTTGATGGCACCGGCGGGGGAGATGTGGTCGGTGGTCACGCTGTCGCCGAAGATGCCCAGCGGACGGGCGTTCACGATATCGCAGATATCGCCCTTGCTGCCGTTGAAGCCATCGAAGAAGGGAGGACGGTGAATGTAGGTGGAATCGGCATTCCATGCGAAGGTGGCACCCGTGGGGGCGCTCACACCATCCCACTCAGGCACATGGCCGGCATAGCAGGCAGCGTAGTCTGCCGGGCTGGCAGCCTTAGCCTGGGCGGCGGCAATCTCATCGCCGGTGGGCCAGATATCGCGCAGGTACACGGGGGAACCATCAGCAGCGGTACCCAGCGGCTCGTTCTCCATGTCGATATCTACGCGGCCTGCCAGAGCAAAGGCAATCACCAGCGGGGGAGACATGAGGAAGTTGGCCTTCACGTGGGAGTGGATACGGGCTTCGAAGTTGCGGTTGCCGGAAAGCACGGAGCAGGAAACCAGGTTGTGGTTCACCACGGCTTCTTCCAGGGCGGTGTTGAGCGGGCCGCTGTTGCCGATGCAGGTGGTGCAGCCATAGCCAACGGTGGAGAAGCCGATGCTGTCCAGAGCCTCGGTGAGGTCATTGTTTGCAAAATAGCGGGCAGCAATACGGGAGCCTGGGGCAATGCTGGTCTTCACATAGGCCGGCACCTTCAGCCCCAGGGCTGCAGCCTTCTTGGCCAGCAGACCAGCGACCAGCATGAGACCGTCGTTGCTGGTGTTGGTGCAGCTGGTGATGGCTGCCACGAGGATGGAACCGTCCGTCAGCTCCACGTTGTGCGTGGTTGCGGCATCGGGGTTGCCGGCATCGCCCTGCATGGTCACAGCCACGGGGGTGGTGCGCTGGGGCTGGCCGTAGGTGCTGCTGCAGATTTCAGTAAACTGTTTCTTCAGGGTGCTCAGCGGAATGCGATCCTGCGGGCGCTTCGGGCCGGCTACAGCGGGCACTATGGTGGAGAGGTCGAGTTCGAGCTCCACGGTGTAATCCAGCTCGCCCTTGCGGGGCATGCCGAAAAGCCCCTGGGCGCGGAAGTAGTTTTCGCAGGTGGTTACCTGCTCCTCGCTGCGGCCGGTGGTGCGCAGGTAGCCGGAGGATACTTCGTCGAAGGGGAAGAAGCCCATGGTGGCGCCGTATTCCGGGGCCATGTTGGCCACGGTGGCGCGGTCCGGAAGGGAGAGACTGGCTGCGCCCTCGCCGAAGAATTCCACAAACTTACCTACCACGCCATGCTTGCGCAGCATCTGGGTCACATGCAGAGCCAGGTCGGTGGCGGTCACGCCCTCGCGCAGCTTGCCGCTCAGGTGTACACCCACTACCTCCGGCACCAGGAAGGTGACCGGCTGCCCCAGCATGCCGGCCTCGGCTTCGATGCCACCCACGCCCCAGGCTACAATGCCAAGGCCGTTAATCATGGTGGTGTGGGAGTCGGTGCCGACCAGAGTATCCGGGTAGTACATGCCGTTGTTTTCCATGACTCCGCGGGCCAGATATTCCAGATTCACCTGGTGTACAATGCCGGTGCTGGGGGGGACTACGGAGAATGTCTTGAATGCCTGCTGGCCCCACTTCAGGAATTCATAGCGCTCGGTATTGCGCTCGAATTCGCGGGTCAGGTTCTTCTGGTAGGCTTTCGGGAAACCAGCCCAGTCCACCTGCACAGAGTGGTCTACCACCAGGTCAACGGGAACGAGCGGCTCCATATCAGCCGGGTTTTTGCCCAGGTCCTGCACGGCGGCGCGCATGGCGGCCAGGTCTACCAGCAGGGGAACACCTGTCAGGTCCTGCAGAATAATGCGGGCCACGGTAAAGGGAATCTCATAGCTGCCGGGTTCCTTGGCATTCCAGGATGCCAGGTTTTTCACATCATCCTCGCTTACCTTCAGTCCATCGCAGTTGCGCAGCAAGCTTTCCAATACAATCCGCAGGGAAACAGGCATGCGGGAAATGCCGGGGAAACCCTGTTCGGCCAGAGCCGGAAGTGAATGATACTGGCCGCTGGTACCGTTTCCGGTAGTGAAGGTTCGCAGTGTGTTCATGATGAAAATATGGCGTTTGTTGTGTATAAACCGCGCGAAGTATACCCTAATGAACTGGAAATGCAAGCTGAAAAAAATGCCATGTCTTCCATCAGAGGGCTTTTTTGGTAAAAAAATGCATTTTTTGAGCAGATTAGGCTTGCAAAATGGTGCGTGGCGTAGTAGTCTCCGCTATGGCAGAAATTCAGCTTGGACTTACATTTGACGACGTGCTTCTGCTTCCCTGCTTGAGCACGATTCTTCCCGGCGAGGCCGATCCTTCTTCCCAGCTTTGCGCTGGTTTTCCGCTGCGCCTTCCGATTCTTTCCGCACCGATGGACACGGTGACTGAAGTGGACATGGCTATTGCTATGGCCCGTGAAGGTGGTCTTGGTGTGATTCACCGCAACAACCGCATTGATGACCAGGCTGCCATGGTGGCCAAGGTTAAGCGTTTTGAGAATGCTGTTATCACCAAGCCTCTTACTGTGACCAGCGAGATGAGCCTGAGCCGTGTGAAGGGCATCATGCTGGAGCACGGCTTCTCCGGTCTGCCCGTGGTGGCTGAGGGTAATGTGCTTGTCGGTATCATTACCGGTCGCGATATGCGTTACTCCGATGGTCACGACCTGGACAAGCTCACCGTGGCTGATGTGATGACCCCCTTGAGCCGTCTGATTACCGGTACTCCCGAAACAACTCAGGAAGAGGCTCGCAAGATTCTTTACGCTAACCGCATCGAGAAGCTGCCGCTGGTTGATGAGAATGGCTGCCTGGCCGGTCTTATCACGGATACCGATATCCGCAAGCGCGAGGCTTTCCAGGAATCCACCAAGGACGAGTTCGGTCGTCTGCGTTGCGGCGCCGCCGTAGGTCCCGGCCCGGAATTCATGGCCCGTGCACAGGCTGTTATCGATGCCGGTGCCGATGCGCTCTTCATTGATGCCGCCACCGGTCACACCAGCCGCGTGCTGCATGTGATTGAGAAACTGCGCGAACTGGGTAAGCCGGTGGTTGCCGGTAACGTGGTGACCCAGGACGGCGCCCGTGACCTCATTTCCGCCGGTGCCAGTGCCATCAAGGTAGGCGTGGGGCCGGGTTCCATCTGCACCACCCGCATCATCTCCGGTGTGGGTATGCCCCAGTTCACCGCCATTCAGGAAGTGGCCAAGGTTGCACGTCCTGCCGGCGTGACCGTGATTGCCGATGGCGGTATCCGCTACTCCGGCGATGCCGTGAAGGCTCTGGCAGCCGGTGCTGACCTCATCATGATGGGTGGCATGCTGGCTGGTTGCGAGGAAAGCCCCGGTGCTGTGGTGCACTATCAGGGTCGTAACTTCAAGACCTACCGCGGCATGGGCTCCCTTGGTGCCATGCGTGCCGGTTCCGGCGACCGCTACGGTCAGAACGGCAGCGGCAAGCTCGTGGCTGAAGGTGTGGAAGCCCGTGTGCCGTACAAGGGCATGCTGGCCGATGTTATCTTCCAGCTCGTGGGCGGTCTGCGCTCCGGCATGGGTTACCTGGGTGCCAAGAGTCTCCAGGAGCTCCGCGACCACGCACGATTCGTGCGTATCACGGCCGGCGGTCTTCAGGAAAGCCACCCGCACGATGTGACCATCACTCAGGACCCCGGCAATTACAGCCGCTGATAGGGTGAATTGCTCATAGAGTATCATTTATCAATACGGCGCGCCTTCGGGCGCGCCTGTTTTGCGAAAACGCTTATGAAGAATATCGATATTGCACAAATCACGACCAGCCCGGTGCAGCTTATCGGCAAGCAGTGGATGCTGATTACTGCCGGAACGCCGGATAACTTTAACTGCATGACTGCCAGCTGGGGCGGCATTGGGTTCCTCTGGAACCGACCTGTGGCCTTTGTCTTTGTTCGTCCGAATCGCCACACGGTGAACTTTATTGAGGAACAGCCTTCATTTACTCTCACCTTTATGCCGGAGCAATACCGCCAGGACCTCGTGTTCTGTGGTCGCAATTCGGGGCGGGAGGTGGACAAGATGGCCAATACCTCTCTGGTGCCGGTCGTCACGCCCTCCGGCTTGCCTACGTTTGAAAATGCAGAGCTCGTGCTGGAATGCCGCAAGATGTTCCGCACTACCCTGCAGGAAGCCGATTTCATTGACTGGAGCGAGGTATCTCCCGCCTGGTACGCAGAGGATAATCCCTTGCATTACCTCTATATATGTGAGATTTCATCGGCTCTGTCGTAATGTGCCGATGTCTTCAGAGCCTCTCCCTTCATTACACCCGGGCTTTGCCCGGGTATTTTTTTGCACTGCAAAATTGGAAATAGAGGTTGCCATGGAATGGTGATACTGCTAGAATGCAGGAGAGATAACATATTCTGGAATGATGATATGAAAATCAGGTCTTTTTTATTGAGCTTCCTGCTGGCTGCGGGGGCGTTGGCGGCAGAGCAGAAGCCGAATATTCTTCTGGTTCTGGTGGACGATATGGGGTGGGGCGATTTGAATGTGAATGTGCCGGCCACTTGTGCAGATGGCACAGTGCAGCCCCCCAGTATCAGTACGCCTCGCCTGGCGGAAATGTCCCAGCAGGGCGTACAGTTGCGGCGGCATTATACAGCGGCGCCGGTTTGCGCACCGGCGCGTGCATCGCTGTTCAGCGGTACGCACCAGGGACATACTGAGGTGATTCGCAACAACAGCTTTGATGCTGCTCTGGAAAATTCCCATACCTTGGCTACAGTGCTGCGCGAGGCGGGCTATGCCACCGCTCTGATTGGTAAGTGGGGTATCGGCGGTGGTATGGAGAGCGGCGGTACTCCCACCACGGCTGCTGCCTGGCCTACACTCCGCGGGTTTGATTACTTCTTCGGCTACAATAACCACCTGGCAGGGCACCGCCACTATGCCAAGGAGGAAAGCAATGCTGACCCGGAAACCGGCATGAATGCTGTGTGGGATGGAGATAAGCTGATTACCCCGGACCTGGATACCTGCTACAGCACAGATTTGTTCACGGCTCGTAGTAAGAAGTGGATTGCAGACCACATGAAAGCTACACCGGAGAAACCTTTCTTCCTGGCTCTTACGCTGATTGCACCGCATGCGCGTCTGGCTGTGCCCAGTGCGCCGTACCCGGCAGGCGGTGGCCTGAGGGGCGGTGTGCAGTGGCTGGGGCAGCCCGGCAGGATGATTAACACGGCCACTGGCGCCTGGGATTCCTACATCTACCCCCAGTATCAGGATAACGCTGAATGGAAGGCATACGCCGAGAAACGTTTTGGCGGCGGTGCCCAGGGGGCCATTGTGGCGGCTCAGCGCCATGCCACCATGATTACCCGCGTGGACGATGCCATGGGTGACCTGCTGCAACTGCTCAAGGATCTGAACATTGATCAGAATACCTTTGTGGTGTTTACCAGTGATAATGGCCCGCACAATGAACCCGGCGCTGTGTGGGGATTCAAGGACCACCCGGCTCCTGCCCAGAATCCCGCTTTCTTCCGCAGTTACGGACCCATGGACGGCATTAAGCGTGATTTGTGGGAAGGCGGTCTGCGCGTGCCTTGCCTGGTGTATGCTCCCGGCATCATTAAGCAGGATTACAACAGCGATTTCCCCAGCCAGTTCCATGATTGGATGGCCACATTTGCCGACCTGGCCGGTGTGCCCAAACCCATGCGTTGCGATGGTGTTTCCCTGTTGCCGACCTTGCGGGGCAATGACGCTGCGCAGAAAAATGGTGTGGTGTATTCTGAATACTGCTTTGGCGGTGGCATGGCTCAGTATCAGGATTATGCGGATAATAAGAAAGGACGCGTCCGCGGCGAGCAGCAGGCTATCGTCTTCCGTGCAGAGGATGGCCGCTACCTGAAAGCAATACGCACCAACATCAAGAGTGCTGACGATGATTTCGAGGTGTACGATGTGGAGAGTGACAGCCACGAGACAACGAACATTGCAGACCGCTACCCCGGTATTCAGGAGAAGCTGAAGGCGGCGGTACTGCACACCCGGCGTGCGTATGATTACACGCGTGACCCCGCCGCCGGCCGGCGCAATAACGGTTGTGGCGGTTTCCGGCATTATGATATGACCCTGGTTCCTGCCAATACACCGGTTGAAACGAGTCCCGGCCTGGCCATGCGCCGCTTGAATGCAACCTGTCCCTGGGTGCCGGAGTTCGATACATTGCCCGGCGCCGCGGAGGCTGTCACCGGCGTGGTGGCTGACCCTGCGGCAGAAGAACTGCCAGCCGGCAGCATTACGGAGTATAAGGGCTACATCAACGTACCGGATGATGGCAACCACTGGCATTTCTACCTGACCCTCAGCAAGGTGCCCGGAACTAAGGCCTACATCAAGCTGCATAACTTCCAGCTCGTGGATGCCGACTTTAATTACGCGCCGGGCAGCACGGTGAACGAATCTGCCGCCATCAACACGGATGAGGCCATAGCTGAGCAGACTGGCCAGAAGGGTATCCCGCTCAAGGCCGGCAAGCATGCCATCACCATTACTGTGGTGCAGGGAGCTTCTGCCCCCGGGCAGTTCAAGCTGGAATGGAATCGCGGTCCGCAGAAGGGAATACAGACCCCGGTGCAGGCTGTTCCTGCCTCTGCCTATTGCCACTGAAGATTCAGACTTGCAGGGCCCGGCTTCCACTGCAGTGGAAGCCGGGCCCTTACTGTATACCCAGGCTCAGCCCGGGGAAATAGTGGAAAATTACAGGGAAACGCAGCGCTGGCGCAGGATGTGGTCGCACAGGACAATCCAGGCCATGGCTTCCACCACTGGCACAGCGCGCGGAAGCACGCAGGCATCGTGGCGGCCCTTGCCTCGCAGAGTGGCTGGCTGGTGGGCGTCATTCACCGTCTCCTGCTCAATCATGAGGGTGGCTGTGGGCTTGAACGCCAGGCGCATATTGATGTCTTCTCCGTTGGAGATACCGCCCTGGATACCCCCGGAGTTGTTGGTGCGGGTGCGAACGCGCTCGCCTTCCATGTAAAAGGGGTCATTATGCTGGCTGCCTTTCAGCAGGGGTGCGGCAAAGCCACTCCCAATCTCAAAGCCCTTGCAGGCCGGGATGCTGAGCATGGCGTGGCCCAGGGTGGCTTCTAACTTATCGAAAACCGGATCTCCCAGCCCCACGGGGCAGTTGCGTACGGTGCAGGCCACCACGCCCCCCAGTGAATCGCCCTCGCTGCGGGCTTTGCGTATGGCATCAGCCATCTGCTCAGCAGTGTCGGTATCTGCCGTGCGCACAATGTTGCTTTCCACCGTGGCGGCACAGACTTCTGCTGCCGGGGTGGGGCAGACGATGTGGTGCACCTGCTGCACCCAGCCAACCACTTCCACCTGCGGGTAAAGCGCCCGCACCACGGCGCGAGCCACGGCCCCTGCGGCTACTCGTCCGATTGTCTCGCGGGCGCTGGAGCGTCCGCCACCGGCCCAGGCGCGGATGCCGTATTTGGCATCATAACAATAATCCGCGTGCGAAGGACGGTAGGTGTGCTGCATTTCATCATAGGCCGTGGAACGCTGGTCCTTGTTGCGCACGGAAAGCGCTATGGGCGTACCGAGTGTGAGTCCATCCACCACGCCCGAGAGAATCTCCACGCTGTCTGCTTCATTGCGGGGCGTCACAATGTCGCTCTGCCCGGGACGGCGCCGGTCCAGTTCGGCCTGAATCATTTCCCGGGTAAGCGCCACGCGAGCCGGGCATCCATCGATGACCACACCTACACCCACACCGTGGGATTCGCCCCAGGTGCTGATTTTGAAAACGGAACCGAATGAACTGGACATAGTTTTATCTGCTGCAGATGATACATGAAGCAGTGTGCGAAAGCAAGTCTTCATTCCGCGTGCTTGGACATTGGTCCCGGAACATAACCGATGAGGGACTAAAGTCCCATTCCTGGTGCCATAAATTGTACAAAGTGCTGTCCATCTGGAAGGCCCGCGGACGGGTGGTGATAGAACCAAAAATGTCATTATTGCGCCGGTGTGTTCTTTTTACTTGATTATGCGTGTTCTGCATGGTAGTCTTCAGGCTGTATGTTACTCTCTTTTACAAGACGCTTTCTTGCTTTGCTGCTGGCAGCCGGTGTGCTGGCAGTTGCACCTGTTTCTGCTTATGATTCCGATTATGAGGATGAGGAGCAGGAGGTGAAGAAATCCAGGAAAAAGAAAAAAAAGAAGAAGAGCAAGAAAAAGAGTGAGGAAGATTATTGGGATGAGGATACCTGGGAAGACGATGAGGTAGAGCCTGTTGTCAAAAAGAAGAAATCCAGGAAGAAATCTAAGAAAAAGGCTGGAAAAGCCAAGAAGGAGAGTCGCGATGACGAGGAGGATTCCTGGGATGATGTGGATACGGAATCGGAGAGCGTGACAGCTGAGGATGAGGAGGATTTCTTCAGTGAACCGACTCCTGCGGAAGAAGTCAAGGTGGAGCCGAAAAAAACGGCCATGGGTAGAACGCTGCAGCCGGCGCCCCTGAACAAGCCCACCCCCACCACCAAGGCGGAACAGACCACAAAGCGCGATCCCCGGGCTGAGTGTATTGCCATGTTGAATTCAGGCTCTTCCAAGGTGGATTATGTGGAGTTTGAGGTGGTGCATCCCTCGTGGACAGCACCTGTGCGAGTCAACAAGGAACACCATGTCCTGGTTGCTATCAAGGCGTACCGGGATTCCGCCACGGTGCTGGAATTGACGGAACGCGAGCTTCGTATCAAATGGGATAAGTGGGGGGAGGAGCGCTTCTTTCGCCAGGCAAATGGTTCCTATATGCATGAATCCCTGGTTAAGCGGGGCGGGGAGGAAATGAGCCGCAAAGCCAAACGTGTGGCAACGCGCCTTCTTGGCCGCAAGGCTGTGGCCTGGGAGGATTACGGCTGGACTGGCCGAATCATGGATTATATCTGCGGCAATGAACCTCCGCTGACCTACGAGATATTCCGCATGGTGAGCGGCGCCATGGATACGAAGGTGCGTTTTTCAGAGTCGGAAAAAGTGCTTGTCCGTACAGATGAGGGGCATGTGGCGGCCACGGTGCTGGACTACACTGGTGTGAAGCTGCATGTGCGCTGGGAGTCCGGTGAGGTGGAAACGTATAAGCGACTGGAGGATGGTTCTTACCGCAAGATTGATGATGAGCGCGTGGCTCAGCAGTTGCTGGACCCGGATAAGAGCTCACGTGAGAAATCGGAGGACGATTGGTTCCAGATCTGGTGGCGGGATGTGATGGATGAGGAAAAGCCTCTTACCTACGTGACGGTTGAAATGAAAAAGGGCTCGGAAACGTATCGCCCCCGTATTTCCATGGATAACCGCGTTTTGATGCAGATGGCGCCGCACAGCGGATGGGCCAAGGTGATTCAATATGACCGCAAGCAGCTCATTATCCGCTGGAATGGAACGCGTGAGGAATTGTACGAGCGCGGAGGCGATAATGTTTACTATTACGTAAGGTAACAGTTATGCTGCAGCGCGCGGCTGATGATGTGCACGCCGCCTGGTAATTCAGATTCGGCCCGCCATGCTTTGCCATGGCGGGCCGATATAGCCTTCCTTATCTGGCCCCTTATCCCAGGCGGGTTTCAAAATCGTTGTAAGAGAAGCTTTTTGCAATGCTGATTTGACCATCGGCATGGAGAACAGCAATGTCCGGGTGGGGCACCCCGTTGAAATGGGTGGTCTTCACCATGGTGTAGTGGCTCATGTCGTCCAGGATGATGGTGTCGTCCACCTGCAGGGGGTGGTCAAAGGAATAATCGCCGATAATATCCCCGGCCAGGCAGGTGGGGGCACCCAGGCGGTAGGTGTGGGGCTTTTCTTCTGCTTCGGCTGCCGGGGTGTAAGCCTCTCCGGGGAGTATGACGGCAGGAGTGCCATCGCCCCCGGGGTGAACGGCATATACATCCGGGCGATAAGGCATTTCCAGAACATCGGGCATGTGGGCGCTGGC
>DEPT01000043.1:0-251 GCA_002358905.1 Akkermansiaceae bacterium UBA3385 | reverse complement strand
ACATCCAGAATGGCGTGGTGGTACCCCAGGGATTCAAAAACATCGAGCACGCGGGCTCGGAGCACACCGGTGTGAATGGCCCAGGCCTCTCCGGGTTCCAGGAATACCTCCACCTGGTACATTTCCCGGATTTCCTGCAGCAAGGCAATGAGGGCAGGGCGGTCGTAATCGGGCTTGGTAATCCAGTGACCACCGCCGAGATTCAGGTAGCGGATCTGGGGCGAGGCGAGCAGGCTGCCGAATTGTTTTTC
>DEPT01000073.1:6561-75993 GCA_002358905.1 Akkermansiaceae bacterium UBA3385 | reverse complement strand
ATCATGCGCGGCGTGGTGCACGGCGTGCGCGACTACGGCAACCGCATGGGTATTCCCACCACGAGCGGTGCCATCCAGTTCGACCCCACCTACATTTACAACCCGCTTGTGTTCTGCGGCACCGCTGGTGTGATTCCGCAGGAGGACATTGCCAAGGAGATGAAGCCCGGCCTGGCCGTGGTGGTCATCGGCGGCCGCACCGGTAAGGACGGCCTGCACGGCGCCACCTTCTCTTCCGCCGCCATGGGCGAGGCCTCTGCCGAGGAAGACCAGCAGGCTGTGCAGATTGGCAACCCCATCGAGGAAAAGAAGACGCTGGACGTGATTCTGGAAGCCCGCGAGCGCGGCCTTATCGAGTTCGTGACAGACTGCGGCGCCGGTGGTTTCTCCTCCGCTGCAGGTGAAATGCTTTCCGAGACCGGCGGCAACCTGTACCTGGAGCGCGCCCCGCTCAAGGAGACCAACATGCTTTCCTGGCAGATTTTCCTTTCCGAGTCTCAGGAGCGTATGGTGCTGGCAGTGAAGCCGGAGAACCTGGACGAGCTGCAGAAACTGGCCGATACGTTCCAGACGGAAATGACCGTGCTGGGTGAGTCCAACGACAGCGGCGTGCTGCGCGTATGGCACAACGGCGAGTGCGTGGTGGAGATGGATAACTCCAAGCTGCACGACGCCCCCGTGAAGAAGCTTACCTCTGTATTCACCAAGGGCGAGGCCAAGACCGGCCTGGCTCTGGATGACAGCAACCTGGCTGGCGACCTCAAGCAGCTCTTCGGCGACTTCGCCATCGTTTCCCGCGAACCCATCATCCGCGAATACGACCACGAGGTGCAGGGCAACACCGTGCTGAAGCCCCTGGCCGGCGCCAGCGCCGATGCCCCGCAGGATGCCTCCGTCATCGATATCGACGGTTCGGACAAGCTCATGTCCCTGGCTCTGGCTATTCTGCCGGAGTGGGGCAAGACCGACCCCTACGCCATGGGCACCGGCACCGTGGATGAAACCGTGCGCCAGCTGGTGCTGGCCGGTACCAACCCGGACAAGATTGCCCTGCTGGATAACTTCTGCATGGGCAACCCCGAGGAACCCACCGAGCTGGGTCGCATCGTGGAATGCGCCAAGGGTATCCGCGAGGCCGCTCTGGCCTACGGCGCTCCCTACGTATCCGGCAAGGACAGCTTCTACAACTACTTCGAGACCGAGGACGGCCCGGTGAACATCCCCGTGACCTTCCTCTGCTCCGGCTTCGGTGTGGTGGAGGACGCCTCCCACGTGCGCGGTGCTTCCCTGCGCCGCAGCAACAGCGCCATCTTCATGGTGGGCAACACCGAGGACGAAATGGGTGCCTCTGTCTATGCCCGCGTGAAGGGTATCTCCGGCGCCAAGGTGCCGCAGACCGACTGCACGAAGAATTACGAGCTCTACAAGGCCTACTACGAGAAGGCTCTCACCCAGGGTCTGGTGCTCTCCGCACACGACCTTTCCGAGGGTGGTCTCGCCGTGGCCGCGGCCGAGATGGCCTTCTCCGGTATCGGCGGCATGCAGATTAACCTGGACGCCCTGCCCACCGTGAACGGCTGGCAGAACAACGCTGTGCCCTGCTTCTCCGAAAGCACCGGCCGCTTCCTCGTGGAAGTGGACGAGGATATGGCCGCTGAGTTCGAGGCCGCCATGGCCGGCTTCCCCTGCGCCCGCATCGGCTCCGCCACCACCGACGCTCAGCTCACCATCACTGCCAAGGGCAGCACCGTGCTGCAGGCTGAGATTGCCGAGCTGAAGAACATCTGGAAGAACGGTTTGACTCCCTTCTATTAATAGAACCTGCGAATCAAAACCTCAATTCGTCAATCGTAAATTGTAAATCGTAAATCCGTTTATGCCTCACGCATTACTTCTCAAATACCCCGGCACCAACTGCGACGTGGAAACCGCACGCGCCCTGAACGCAGCCGGTTTCTCCACCCAGGTGCAGCCCATTGCCACCGCCACCCCGGCCCATGTGGCCAAGGCCCAGCTCGTCGTGTTCTCCGGCGGCTTCTCCTACGGTGACTATGTGATGAGCGGCCGTCTGGCCCAGCTGGAAACCGAGCGTTTCCTGGGCGATGCCCTGCAGAAGCACTACGACAACGGTGGCTTCCTGTTCGGTATCTGCAACGGCTTCCAGATTCTCACCAAACTGGGCATCCTGCCCAAGGCTTCTCTCATCTGGAACAAGAGCGAGCGCTTTGAATGCATGTGGGACAAGCTGGTGAAAGTGGCCCCGAACTGCCCCTACACCACCTACCTGCCCGAGAACTTCGAGCTTCCCTCTGCCCATGCCGAAGGCCGCCTCGTGTGCGACCCCGGCGATGCCCAGAAATACCTCGATTCCGGCTGCGTTGCCCTGCAGTACGCCGATAACCACAACGGCTCCGAGCTCCGCATCGCCGGTCTCATGGATCCCACCGGCCGCGCCATGGGGCTCATGCCCCACCCGGAACGCTTCCTGAAGCCCCGCCACCACTACGACCCGGATTGGTCCGGCGACCCCGATTGGGGCTGGGGATACTACTTCTTCAAGGGCGCCTATGATGCCATCAAGTGATTAATGACTATTGATTAGTGATTAATTAAGATTTTATCCGCCTCAGTTCGTTTGAACTGCGGCGGATTTTTTTGTAAATTCCGCACATACTCAATAAAAACACCAAGCAGAAGCGTCTATCTGGATGCAAGGAGATGGAAAACAACGGAACAATGGGACAAGAATCCCCCGACTGGGAAGCCTGGCTGGATGAGCACGGCCCCAGACTTCTGCTCTATGCACGCCAGAGAACCCGCAGCATAGCCGACGCAGAGGATGTGCTGCAGAGCTCACTCATCGAACTTGTACGCATAGTACGTACACAGGAATTCCGCAAAACGCCGGCAGAATGGCACTCCTATGCCCTGAGCTGCATCCGCAACAAAGCCATTGACCTGAACCGGCACCAAACCCGACAGCACACCACAGCCCAGGCAGCAGCTCATGAGCAAAGCACCGAGTCCGAACACACAGCTCTGCTGGGATGCAGCCAGGATAACCAGTACCGCCGGGAGCGGCTGGAGCACGTGCTGCGCAACATGCGCCCCGATTATGCAGAAGTGGTCATTCTCCATGTGTGGGAGGGGCTCACCTTCAAAGAAATTGCCTCCATACTGAACGAGCCACCCGCCACCGTTGCCACAAGATACCGTGCAGCCTTACGCATTTTCCGAAAGCAGCTGGAAGAAGATACCGAAATATACCCCGAATCATGAACAAAGCTCAGCCAGATATCCACAAATGGCCCAGGCTGCACCCACCTGCAGACCTTCCGGGCGCTATGCGGGAGCGACTTCTAGCAGCCATGATGCAGGAGGAAGCAGCTTGTGCTGCAGATGAGGCACTGGAACATGAGCTGCGCGACCAGTATCATCCTGTGCCTCTGCCGGTAGCAATGCAGCAAAATCTGCGCCCGATTCTGCAGCAGAAAAAAAGCCACTCACGCCGCACCATCCTGTGGCGCTATGCAGGTGCAGCAGCTGCCGTGCTGGTGCTGGGTGGAGTGGCGCTGCATGTTCAGTCTGTTCAATTGTCCCCGGCACTGGATGCCTGTGTTTCCCAGCAGCGGCAACAGGGGGAAGCTCCAAACGAGCATGAGGACACCTTCATTCTGAAGAGCAACGATAACCAAAGCCGAGTGGTCATCCGCGTCTTAAGTCACAATCCGGCTCAACTAACCGACGAGGTCATATGAAACACGTGCTCACTGTTCTGCTGGCAACGCTGCTATTCTGTTACATAGCAGCACAGCAGAGCCATGCAGCCGTTGTGTTTGGTATAATTCCTGCAGAATCGACAACTGTGCAGGGGGTACCGGTAGCCCAGGTGGTGAACGGAACCCCTGCACAGCAAGCAGGAATACAGGTCGGCGATATTATCACCCACATCAACTCCTGCCCCATCCCGAATGCCGCCATTCTCCGCGAAACGTTATCCAAACTGAAGGTCGGCAATGTGATTCGCGTCTTTTATCTGCGGGGAGAGGACAAGCACATTGCCCTGGTGGAGTTACAGGAACGCCCCGCTGAGTTCCCTCAGCAAGGGAGCGAAAAAGCTGCGCCACAGCTCACACCGGAACAGCTTCTGCAATTTGCCCAGGTGCGCACAAGACTGCGCCTGCAACTGGCCCGCCTGCCACACCGCATGAACACAGCACAGGTAAAGGCCGACCTTGCAGAACTGCTCACGCTTGCACGCAGCATACCGGCAGCCCACAATGGATGGCTGCAAGGCAAATGCATTGAAACCACCATGGAATACGCAGTGCCTCAAGGCCGTGTCGTTCTTAAGCAGGAAAAAAGTATCCTGTACCTGGAGCTGCACACCACCGCCGGAGCCTGCAGACAACGATACTGTATCGACGATGCGGCACGGCAGCAGGCTCTGCCGGCAGAAATCATCCGTCTTCTGCAACAACTCTGATACGATCAGATAACATCCGGCGGCAATACCGGAGTCTCCTGCAGCTTGGGCGCTTCCCCCGCCCGAATGCGATACAGCATGGGCAGATCGTGCTCCTCTCCCAGTAAGGAAGGGGGAATCACCACATCCCACCCGGCACCTGCGGGCAGTTCTCCCGCCACCTTCACCAGAAGCGCCGGCAAATCTGCCTCAACAGCAACAATTCGTTCGCGCACGCGCCAGTAATTCTCAGAGCCCAATTCTTCACTCTCCACATAGCGAGCCTGCTGCAGCTGAATGGGCTCCCCAGGCAAGGCTGTGCATATGATACCATTGCTCAGGCGACAGGAACCGGGTGTTTCCTCCAGAAGCTTCAGAATCTGCTCAGCCACCTGCTGCCGCTCCAGACGCTGCACAGCTACATGCGCCGCATCATACTCCCGCTGCGCGCGTTTCATTCGCTCACGGAACACAATGGGACCACCGGGTTTATCCAATTCCGGAAGCAATTCCTGAATACGGACCATCAACCGCGTACCATCACCTTCAAGACAACAGGCTGCCTGCATTCCCCGAAGCCGGGAACGCAGAATATGCAGCTCCGGATTTTCCAGCTGTATATCCGGCAACGCGGGGCGAGCAGCAGCAAAATGAGCTCTCGCCTCCTCGCGCAGTTCCTGGCTCAGCGATTCCCGCACCGCCACAATCTCCACAGTTCGCACACCGGCACTCATCAGCGGTTGCGCATCCACCGGATCCAGTAACTCCACCGGAAGCAGGAAACGCCATGCCACCCCGCGTGGTGCATCGTACATAGCCTCCCCCACCACCAGCGGCAGCCCGCTAATGCCAAGCGATATCCGGGTACCCGGCACACAGACCTGCAGCTCACGAGCACGCCGCGCCTTGTAATTCTTGCTGAGTTCAGGCAGAATGTAGGCATCATACTGTAAGCCGTTCTCCAGCTTCACCACACCGGGTTGAGCCGCATGAGGAGTGAGGAAATCAGCCGATTGGATCTGTCCCAGCACCCAGGCCCGGGCTTCTTTATGATAGCGCAGAAGCAGTGCATGAAACTGCTTATCTCCGCCGGAAAAATACTCCCGGAATCCCTGCAGGAAAGCGGCATCATCTACACCGGGCAACAGAAAATCAGTATCCGGGTCAACGAGTTCACGGCACATCTGCTCCACCACCTGTAAGGCTTCAAGCTCCAGGCGGGCAGCATCCAGCCTCTGCACGGGAGACTGAGCCTGCTGAGCCGAAACGGCAGAACAAAGAACCGCTATGGGTGCTGCATATACAAAAGGATTCATGGCTTGTAGTATTCAGATTGTAAAAGGAAATCACGCAGTTTCGCAGGTAGCGGTTTCTGGTCACGGCGGTAAAAATCTGCCCGGAGCAAGACATTCGGCACCTGCGGAGAGTTGGAGGTGATGCTCAGCATCCGATCCGTAGACCTGACGGCAAGAAGATAGTTCCCCTGCCGGAAATACAGCCGGCAGGTAGCGTAGGAATCCCGCGTGGCAAGCCCCAGTTCTGCCAGCAATAGCAACTGACGACGCACCGCCGGCACATCCACAGCCGCATTTTCATCATGCGGCACCAGCAGAAGCAACAGACGATTCACCGCTTCATGCTGCTCAGGGCTCAATTCCGGAGTATCAGGTCTGCCATCCAGCCGCAGCACCACAGACATCTGCTTCCCGTGCCGCAGCAGAACCACCAGCACTGTGTCCCCGGGCTTTTTCTGCTGCACCACACGCGACAGTTCATCCTCGTTGTGCAGCGATGTTCCATCCACCGATACCAGCACATCCCCAGGCTGCAGGAAAGCCGCCGCTGAGGAACCGGGCACCAGGTACACAACCACAAGACCCTGCCCCACGGGAAGGCTCTGTCCGGCCACCTGGCGCACCCCGGCGTCCGGTCTGGCCACGCCCACCCCCAGCACGGCAGAATCCGCCCATGCCACTCCCATACAACAACTCAGAATACCCCAGAGAAGTCTCATCGTCCCAGTCTTTCCTTTTCAGTATTCAACGGCACCCGACTCTGCAACAGCTGCTCAGGCGGCAGGGTATAATCCGGCTGCAACACATACCCCTGCGCATTTCCCTGCTCCAGCACACAGGCCACAATGCGGTTATGCGTTTTCAACGCAGCAGCCAATACCCGCTCTACCTGGGGCTGGGATGGAGCAAAAGAACGTTCCAGGCGCAACAATTCATCGCGATAAGACGCTGCATAACGCAACGGCCGCACCCCTGGCTCTGTTGCCTCCGCCGGCAATATGATATACTGCCGACCCCACACCTCCGCCGCCTCCGGATGCAGCATCATATATTGCAGCAGCGCAGTCCTGTGATTCTGAGCAACAGGGGCACAGAGAAGCATGATGGGCAGTTTGTGTTCAGCCGCCATTCGAATGGCCTCCTGCGGAGTACGGGCTAGTTTCAGATGGGAGATTCCCGGCTGCACGGAACAGAATTCCTCAGCCCGCCTGCGTTCAGGCTCCGGCAATCCCCATGTGCGCAACCACGAAACACAGCCGTCCTCACCCACGACCGCCATATAATAAGCACCGGCATGCGTCAAATCCGGCAGAGCTCCCACCGGTCGCCCTGTGTACTTCACCACATAGCGCTCACTCATTTCTTCCGGCTTGGAAGACCAGGTAGTAAAGTTATTCTTCTGCCTCCACTGCTGGAAATATGGTCTTTCATTGCCGGCAATATCCGCCACAGGAATGGTTCTGGTTTCCCCATCAGCCAACTGAAGCCGAATGGCCTTGCCACCGCGGCAGAAGGAAAGCAACTGGCCTTCCACCGATGAACCATTCTTCAATTTCCAGCTTCGCGCAGGCAGCACTGCCAGCGGCGCACTAATTTCCGGCACCGGAGATTCCGCAGCAACAGGCTCAGCAGGAGGCACCACGGGAAGCTTGACCAGTGCAGCCGCCACCGATGCGGCAGGGGTTCCTTCCACCGCCGCCAGCGCCTGCTTCGCCAGTTCCGGGCGTTTCTCCAGCTTGCTACGGCATATATCAGCATACACCCGATAATAGAACAAATCCGCATGCCCCGGCACAGTACCATAAGGCGTGGTGGTGGTAAGCCCCAGAGTCAGCATGTACTCGAAGGCGAAGAGCGCAGAATCCCAGCGACCCTGACGAGCATAGCAGAACCCCAGTTGAGGAGAAAGCCCCGCATCTCTGCCGTTGGAGAACATGAGCTCCAACCGCATAATGTTATCATCTGCATCACCCTCATTCGCCAGCTCAGCCAGATAATCAGCATAGGTCGAATAATCCACATGGCGGTGCAGCATAGCCAGCAGCAGAGCATCCTTCCGTAGGCGAGCGGACTCTTCCGGGTTTTCGCTCAGCAAAGCACAAGCCAGACGATAAGCCGGGGTTGTATCCGTCTCCGGGTCAGCCGACATCAGCGCCAGCACGCGCTGCGCATCCTCCCGCTGATTCTGCTGCAGGAAAGCACGAATGAGCAACAGACCGTTCCCGGCAAAACGGCCTCGCAGAAGAGTGGGCGGGCAGTCCTTCCACTGCATGACCGGATCAGCCATTCCATTCTTCAACAAATGCCGCAGCACCGCACCAGGCAAGCTCGCATCCGCATTCTGAGCCTGTTCCTGGGCCAGAGCCATCAGCTCCTCAGCTGCATCTGCCATTTCATCCGCATCTGCCGCCAGAGTGCGGCTGATACGAGCCGCACGCAAAAGATTATCGCCCAGCTCATCCTCATGCCCCAGGCGTGCCACGCGCATTTCATCGCGCAGCCCCATTGCCTCACCATAATCAAATAAGGCATCCTTCTCGCCCTCATAATCCGCAAAGAGAGTGAGCAGCGCCCTGGTACTGAATCCACGCAACTCCCGCTGGCAAATGACCAGAGGCCAGAGTTCACAGCGATTGAGAGCGCGTGCCAACTGACTGCAAGACTTCTCCAGCTCTGCTACTTTTCCCTGCTTTTCCAGCACTGCCAGCAGAAGCGTGAGCCGGTGAAGCCGCTGCGGTAAAAGATGCAGCGCTGTATTCACTACCGGATCCGCAGATTCCTGACTGGTGATTTGAAATTCATCATCCTCCGGCAGGTAGCTGAGGGTCACCCCATCTTCCTCAAAACGAAGAGCGATACGGAGATATACCGGTGTTACCAGATCCCGCCGGCTGGGGCGCACCTGCTCACACTCCCCGAGGGCCGCCGCAAGAATAATTCCGGAGCCCCGGTGTTTCCTCACATCCGTGGCAAGTTTATCAAAGTCCTCCAATTCCTTCTGAAAAGCAACCTCTACCGATTCTCCCTTTTTCAATCCCAGAAGCTCATCATTCCACATGGGCAGCTGAACAGCTGTAGCATCCGGCCAGGAAGGAGCAATACCTTCACGAGACGATACCTTAACCGGGGACCATACAGAATTCAAGCGCTGCCCCGTTGCCAGCAGACAACGCGGAGCCAGAGGCCTGAGCTCAGGTTCCAGATTCTGCAGTTGGTCTCGCAACATGCTTTCTCGCTCATTTGAACGGGGTTCCAGCGCCGTCAGGCAGCAATCAGGCACCTCCTGCCCCATATCACGGTAATGCATGATGCCACGGTAACGTACATAGCGGCGCAACGCATCCGACCTGTGTTCCAGCAATTCATAGCCGGTGAGCCGCATGCTGCGTGCCATCTGCAACGCCTTGACCGGATCCCTCCAGAGCAATTGATTAAGGGTACTCGCCTCCCAATCCATCTTTCCTGTCAGGAACTTGGGAACATTCCCATTCAGTGTGCGCTCGGCTGTGATAAAAGGCTGCAAATGCGGGTAGCGCACCGCCATATCATGCTCCATTCCAGGAGTCAGGCAAACAGCCTTTCCTCCGCGGAATCCTTTCATATACAGGCGCGCAGCGGCGCCAGCTGCACGATAGCCACCCTCCACCCCGCACCATGCCTGCAAGCCCCGGCAGATTATGTCCAATTCTGCATGGTTCAGCTCAGCATCCTCCTCCAGGATGGCGTGCAACTCGCGAATCAGCGTCTCCTCAGGCGTATGAGCCTTCAGTAAATCCCTCAGTTTAACTACAAAGGATACACGAGGTATATGCTTCAAGCGCTGCAGGAAATCTGCACTCAGACCGGGGTAGCGATATATCTGGCGAAACTGCACCAATGGCTCCAGCCCGGGACGCTTCTCCAACGGTGCTGAATCCAGCATGCGCTTCACCAGAGTGCCCACGTGGGATTCCGGGGCAACCAGCGCACAAAAAGCCTCGGCATCATCAGGATTTGCCAGCAGGCGAGCCGCCATCGACTGTGTCGCAACCATATACTGGCTGCAATTCTCGCGAATACGGGCACGCTGACTCACGGTAGCCTTGGGGAACCAATCCAGCGGTTCAACCTCAGCCGGGAGTGCCCGCCGACACTCCGGGAATAAATCCGCAGCAGACAATGGAGCCGCCATAGCTATCGCAAGGGAAATTAAACAGGCCTTCTTCATGGTCAATTATGGGTGTCGGGGTTAATAACTGTAAAAATTAAACTCATCCTGACGGGCCTGCAACAAACGCTGGCAGAACACCGAGCCATTTATCACTCCGCTGCGCTTACTCCTCTGATAAGGATTCCCATTCAGAAAATGATGATAGTATACCACATACGTAATTTGCTGATTATTCACCAGCGTTGCATTGCAGATACGCTGAGTGGCATCACCGGTATAAACAGGAGGCTTCGTATTCGAGGGCATCACCTGGTGCAGGAAATGCAGGCGCATTTCATTAGCGTGACACTGCGGCGGATACCCCCCTTTCTCATCTGCATAGGCCAGCATGAACACAAACTGCCCCGCCCATTGCGCCACCCACTCGGGATGCGCTGTCAGATACTGCCGGAACGCTTCATCCACCGCACTGCCACGGCGATTCAGATAAAGCACCACAATACCCACCCGGTGCAGAGAGGAATAGAGCAGTGCATCATCCGTACTCGTCACAATCGGCAATACCGGAGCAGTTTCCGGCTTGCGCAAAGCATAGCGTTTCAGTATTTCCAGCGTATCATTCGTCACCTTGAATCGGTCATCCATCTGTTGCTGCGCTTCATGTTCATTCATGGGCTGGCAATTAGTCTTCAGCGCATAACACGTACCATTGCTTAGAACCAGGCGCACAAAATAGGATTTACCATCCCGCAGCGGCACCACAGAAAGAATACGAACCAGTTGCTTTCCCTCCCGATAGGTCTCAAAGTTCTCAAAGGAGTTCGATTTAATCCACTCACGTATGGAATCAATATCGGCATCGGACAAGGAACTTACATCATATTCCACCCGACGACCAGATGGGGTGCGCAGCATAATGATGGCATCATTTCCCCATTCCCCATAAAATCCCAGCAGCTCTGCCCGGAACGGTTCCATACCCGCCGGGGTCCAGGTGCGTTCAGCGGCAGGGCTCAACAGCTGCGGCGGCTCCAACCCAGGCGACGGATACTGAAACTCAGCAGCCGAGGCAAATCCGCCGGCATCTGCCGCCAGCACCTGCCCCAGCATGCTCAGCAACAAGAATATACGCTTCATTGCTGTTCCTCCTTTCCAGGGTTGACATAAAAATAGCATGGCATCACTAATACCGGGTCGTTGAACATATTCTTATCACCCCTGCGGCCCACATTCACCAAGCCGCAGATAACCTGACGTCCGGTGCGAGTCAGAGTGCTGTGGCGGGGTTCTCCCGGCAGATGACGACTCCCAAAAATAGCTCGGGTGACTTCATTTGCAAAAGCCACGTAATCCGCAGGCTTAACGTCACTGGGAATATCGAAGGCTGTCTCCGGTGTTCGTCCGTCTCCGGTGCCCAGGACATATTTCTGACGCACACCGGCCAACTGAGGCTCGGCCTCCTTCCATATGGCATCACCATATTGGCGTGCCAGTGAGTCATTCCACAGAAAAAGCCGGTGGTGAAAATACTCTGCCAGTCCGCGAGAGGAATACCAGGCTCCCAGAAAGCTATCCGGCTGAACCAGAAAACGCTCCTCCATACCCCCGTTGCTATGAAACTGGTGATTACAAAGCTCAGTCAATATACCCGAATTCTGCTCCAGAATACGGCGTAACTCCATAGCACCATAAGGATTCTGCTGCAAACGCTGCACAGATGGGAGCAAGGCATCATACTGACGAATAAACTCTGTCTCCAGAGGACGCCAATGAGACACCGGAGCAATTTCCCTCAGCTGCTGCATCAATGTCTCCACTCGCTGCAATACCTCCTTATCTTCCTGGCACAGAGGAGCACTCTCACCCGGATTCTGTTCCATAATTGCAGTATACAGAGGTAGAGAACCATGACACCCTGCGGCCAGCACCTTACGTACTGCATCATTGTACGCCGCAATCGGAACTGAACTGAGTAGGGCATCCAACCCACCCTGCCGGTAGAAACGATCCACCCCCACGCCACTGGTGCTCACCTTCTCAGCCGCCGCTTTAACTGAAGACTCAGCCCGGCTCACCTGCTGCACCGCAGGAACTGCGGCGGAAGCGCTTTCTGCATCCTTAACAGAGTTCAAGGCCGAAGTACACACAACCAACGCTTTGCTCAACCCGGAAAGCGATTCCCGAAATCCTTGTACAGCCTCCTGTTGTTCACCGGTGAATGGTTCAGGCACCGGCTCAGCCTGAATATTCCAGCAAAGGGAAGAAACCATTGCCGCCATGCTGACATGATATATGCATCCTGCGTTCATGTTATCTGATAGACGTTTTTCTGCTGTCTATTTATTGATTCTACTCTTATTTTTATTCAAATAAAGCTTTTTTCTGCAGTATTGACAACACCCGGGGGGTGGGCTAGACTAAAAGTATCGCAGCACAACCCACATTTTCGTTGAGTCTGGCCGGGGGGCGGCCGGTAGTGGTGCCGGCAGGGGCATTTCCCCGGCTGGAGCGGGCGTTTGCCCGCAGCGCGGGGGCGGGAATGCTGGATTTGCTGCGCCACGGGCTGCCGCTGGGCGCGGGAGCGTTCCCGGCCTGGCTTCGGGAGCGGGCTCAGGAGCTCTGCATGCAATATCTGCGCCGGCTTCGCCGCGGGGAGGTTGCTTTTCCGCAGCTTTCTGCGCAGCAGGCGACTGCCTGGCTGGAGGGGATGCCGCCGGTTTATGGCGGCACGGTGACAACCGGCATGCTGGTGGAGTGGTTCGGCTCTCTGGAGCCGGCGCTGGTCTGGCAGGCAGAGCGCGAGCTGACTACACCGGAAAAGTGGCTTGAATCGCTGGGCGAGGGCTGGCAGCAGCTGGGTAAGTTGTGTTTTCACCTGGCTGAGAATGGCGGCGAAGGGGCAGAAACTCATCCCTTTGCCTTTCTGGCAACATTCATTCACCGCGCCGGGCAGGATGGCAAGCCCCGCCACGCTCCGCTGGCGCTGGCCCGCCAGTTGTACGCGAATGATGTGGATTCCCTCACCACCCTGCTGCGCCCGCTGCAACAGGCGGCTGCGGGCAATTTCTTCCTGAACGAACTTATCAACACCGGCGCGGTCTACAAACCCTGCGCCTGGGGACCGAGGCAGGCCTATGATTTTCTGGAAAGTCTGCCCCTGCTGGAGCAAGTCGGCATTGAAATCCGCATGGTGAACCTGTGGCAGAGCCGCCCGCCGCGCGTGGAGCTGGAGGTGCAGCTGCAGCCCGACACCAACAGCCAGAAGCCCGACCGCGCCCCCGCGCTGAATATCTCCACCCTGCTGCGTTTCAGTCCTCGCGTCGTGCTGGGTAATTACGAACTCACCGAGGCGGAGTTGGAAGAACTACTGGCCGGGGAGGACGGGCTCATCCGCTTCCGCGGCGAGTGGGTGCGGCTGGACCGCGAAAAGCTGGAAAAGCTGCTCAACAGCTGGCGCCAGGCCACCCGAATGGCGGCCGGGGGAATTCCTCTGCTAGCGGGGCTCCGCTGGCTGCTCGGTAGGCACAGCACCACCCTGCCCAACATTCCCCCGCCGGAAGAAGACGGCATGCACGCCATAGCTGCCCCCGCTTTGCAGGACGCGCTGAAGCAGCTCTGCACCAGCCACCAGGAACCGCAACTACCCGAGAAACTGGCTGCCACCCTGCGCCCCTACCAGAAGGATGGCGTGCGGTTCCTGCTGGGAGTGACTGAAGCTGGGTTCGGCGCCTGTCTGGCGGATGACATGGGACTCGGTAAAACCCTGCAGGTCATTGCCTGGCTGGCGCATCTGCACGCCACCGGGGCACTGGAGGAACGCGCCGCACTCATTGTGGCCCCGGCTTCACTGCTCACCAACTGGCAGAACGAACTGCGCAGATTCGCTCCACAACTCAACACCCTGGTGATGCACCCGGACATGCTGAACCGGCAGGACTGCGATTACCTGCAGAAGAACCCCCAGTGGCTGTTGAAGCGGGCGCATGTGGCGCTCACCACCTACGGCATGGCTACCCGCCTGGCCGAACTTCTGGCAGCAGAGCCCCTGCCCGCCCTGGTGCTGGATGAAGCACAAGCCATCAAGAATGCAGATTCGCAACGCACGCGCAGCATCATGCGGCTGAGCTCGCCCCGCCGCGTGGCACTCACCGGCACACCGGTTGAAAACTCACTGAGCGAGCTTCGCAGTCTGTTCCACTTCCTCACCCCCGGACTGCTGGGCACGGAGAAGGAATTCAACGCCATGGTGCAGAAAATGGGCACCGATTACACCCCACTGCGCAAGCTGGTGCGCCCTTTCATGCTGCGCCGCCTGAAAACAGACCCCACCCTGCTGCCCGAGCTGCCGCCCAAGACCGAACAGCCCGCCTACTGTCTGCTCACCCCGGAGCAAACCCGCCTGTATGCTCGTGAGGTGGAAAAACTGCAAACCATTGTGCACGAACCGGACCCGCAGACGCGACTCACCCTGCTGCTGCCCATCCTCAGCCACCTGAAACAAATCTGCAACCACCCCGCCCAGTACCTGGGCGAAAGCTACTATGACCCCGCACTGAGCGGCAAGATGACCCGCCTGGGCCACCTGGCGCGGCAGATTGCCGCAGCGGGAGATGCCGCGCTCATCTTCACCCAGTACCGCAGCATGATGGAACCGCTGCACGATTTCCTGGCCGGTATCTTCGGCACCCCCGGTCTGGTGCTGCACGGCGGCACACCCATTACAGAGCGCCAACAGCTGGTGCAGCAGTTCCAACACCCGGGCGGGCCTCCCTTCTTCCTGCTCTCGCTGAAAGCCGCCGGAACCGGGCTCACCCTCACCCGGGCGCGCCACGTCATCCACTTCGACCGCTGGTGGAACCCCGCCGTGGAAAACCAGGCCAGCGACCGCGCCTACCGCATCGGCCAGAAAAACCCGGTCATCATCCACCCGCTCATCTGCCGCGGCACCATCGAGGAGAATATCCACACCATGCTCACCCGCAAGCGCGACATGGCCGATAAACTCCTCGCCGGCGGGCTCGAGAAGCTGCTCCTCCACCTCCCGCCGGAAGAACTGCTCCAACTCGTAAGCGGAAGCATAGCGGAATAACGCAGACTAAACCTCTTTTGTGCCGCAATTTGCGCTTGCAACGGGGTGGGGAAACGGGTAGACTGAGTGGCATATGAGTAAAGAGATTTCCCCTGATATGGACAAAGTGATGGCCCAGCGCCAGCGCGCTCTGGATGCAGCCATGCTCCAGATTCAGAAAGATTTTGGTGAAAATGCCATCATGCGTCTTGGCGACCGCAAGACCATGGAGGTAGAAACAATTCCGACCGGCAACCTGCTTATCGACAGGGCCCTGGGCGTGGGCGGTTTCCCGCGTGGCCGCATTGTGGAGGTATTCGGCCCCGAATCCTCCGGTAAAACTACCCTCACTCTGACCGTGATTGCCCAGGCACAGAAAGCCGGAGGCCTGGCTGCCTTCATCGACGTGGAACACGCTCTGGACCCGTCCTACGCCGCCAAGCTCGGTGTGAATCTGGACGACCTGCTCGTTTCCCAGCCGAACAGCGGTGAAGAAGCCCTGCAAATCTGCGAGGCTCTGGTACGCTCCAACGCCATTGATGTGGTGGTGGTGGACTCCGTGGCCGCCCTGGTAACCAAGCAGGAACTGGAAGGCGATATCGGCGACAGCACCGTGGGTGCCCAGGCTCGTCTGATGAGCGCCGCCCTGCGTAAGCTTACCTCCCTTATCTCCAAGGCCCGCACTATCTGCATCTTCACGAACCAGATCCGTGAGAAGATTGGTGTGATGTTCGGCAACCCCGAAACCACCCCCGGTGGCCGCGCCCTCAAGTTCTACGCCTCCGTACGCTGCGATATCCGCCGCATCGGCCAGATTAAAGGCACAGACGGTTCCGTTTCCGGCAACCGCACCAAGCTCAAGGTAGTGAAGAACAAGGTAGCCCCGCCCTTCAAGGAATGCGAGTTCGACATCATGTACAATGAAGGCATCTCCTCCGTGGGCAGCCTTATTGACCTGGCCATGGAGTTCGATATCGTACAGAAGCGCGGTTCCTGGTTCAGCTACAATGGCGGGCAGCTCGCCCAAGGACGTGATGGCGCCAAGGATGCCCTGCGCAACAATCCTGAGCTTTACGCTGAAATCGAAGCAAAGGTGCGCGAAAAACTGGACGCCGCCGGCACCAAGTAAACTCGTTTTCCAGGCGGCCGGAAACCCGGCCGCCTTTTTCTTCTGCATGGCCACCGGAACAGCCCAGCACATTCCCCTCCCCTCACGTCCGGCCGGAGCCTCACCGGCCGAGGTGGAGAGCTATGCTGCAGCATGCCTGGCACACCTGCACCTGCAGAACTGGCAGTTCGGGTGGGACAAGACATCCCGCCGACTGGGCTGCTGCAAGATGCATCAGCAGCGCATCAGCCTCTCTCGCTACTATGCAGAAGCCTATGCAGATAAGGACCCGGCCCAGCTCTGGCGCACCCTGCTGCATGAACTGGCTCATGCTCTGGCATGGGAATACCACAAATCCCGCGGGCACGGTCCGGTGTGGAAGCAATACTGCGCAGCTCTCGGCATTCCCGGAGAACGAGCCAGCGTGCGCGGCATCGAATTCGCCGCCCCGAGAAGCAAGCCACGTTTCGCCCTCTGCCACTGCGAAACTGGAGAAATCTACCGAACATATACCCGAAAACCCAGACACAACGCCGCCAGTCTGCGCCGCTGCTATATTCCCGGTCGCAAGGACGAAACACTGGGCAAGCTCACCATCACCCCCATAGCCTCGTAATCCCCCCCATGGCCCGCTACAAAGCACCGCAAGAAGACTATTCTGCCCCCCCTGCAAGGGAACAGAAGGATTACCGCACACAGGTTCCGCCACGCCGCCGCCAGACCGCAGCGCGAAGCAACTATGATGACTATGAGGCATACGAACAGCCCGCCCCCAGGCCAGCACCAAAAAGAGCATGGGAAGACGATGATTCTGCCTATGAACCATTGCCGGAAAATGTAAACCCCATCTACGAATTTCAGCAACCTCCGCGCAAAGGAACAGGCGTGCTGCGGGCAATCTGGCTCATGGTCACCCTTCCCCTGCGCATCATTTTCTGGGCTCTGCGCAACCTCCCGAAAATCATCCTCATCCCCACAAAAATCATTCTCAGTCTGGGATTTGTCGGTTTAATTATCGGCGGCATCCTGGCGGTTATATACGGGGTAAAATCCGGCCGCTACGACCTGACCCAGGTCACACGCATGCCGGAACGTACCATTGTACTGGACCGCAAAGGCAACGAAATCGGCACCCTGCATGGTGAAAACCGCCGCAGTATTGCCAACATCAACGAGGAAGTGCCGAGATACATGATAGACGCCCTGGTCATGCAGGAAGACCGTTCCTTCTGGACCCATGGCGGTATTGACCCTCGCGGTATCCTGCGCGCAGTGGCTCAGGTATTCAAGCACCACAGAACCACCCAGGGCGCTTCCACCCTGACCATGCAGCTGGCCAAGAATACCTACAACCACCAGGAACGTGATTTTGATGCTAAGCTCACAGAAATGGCCCTGGCCCGCCGCATTGAATCGACCTACGATAAAGAAACCATTATCACCTGCTACCTGAACCGAGTCTTCTGGGGACACACTTTCCTGGGGCTCAAGCAGGCAGCACATGGATATTTCAACAAACTCCCGCGCGACCTCACAGTGGGCGAGGCCGCCATGCTGGCCGGAATCATCTGCAGCCCAAATCAGTTTTCCCCCTACCGCAATCCCTCCGCAGCTCTTGTACAGCGCAATAAGGTGCTCAAGCTCATGTATGAGCACGGCAAAATAACCCGGAATGAATACGAATTTGCGCTCAAGGAAGAGCTTAAGACCAGCAAACCGGAACGCCGCGGTAATGACAACTACGCGCTGGATCTCGTACGCTCCGAGGTGGACCACCTGCTGTCCATGCTGGATTCCAAAGATGAACGGCTGAAAGAGGAGGTGGTGGTCTCCGGCGGTCTTCGGGTCCAAACCACACTGGATATTGACTTACAGGATGATGCCATGCGCGAAATTGATGCACGGCTCACGGCCATGTTCGAGAAACAGAAAGGATGGAAGCACCAGACCCGTGCTCAATTCCTGGCTCTGAAAGCAAATGCCCCCAAGGAAGAGGCTGAGAAAATGCAGCCGAAATACCTGCAGGCAGCCTGCGCCGTCATCGACAACGCCACAGGTGCCCTGCTGGCCGTAGTAGGCGGACGCGACAGCACAGAATCCCCCCTGAACCGCGCTCTGCAAAGCCGCCGCCAGGTAGGTTCCGTGTTCAAACCCATTGTCTACGCCGCATTCTTTGAGCGCGGATACGGTCCCCGTTCCATCTTGTCTGACAACCCGATAATGCGAGGCGAAATTGCAGGCGCCGCCAACTGGCGTCCCCGCAACTCGGATGGCCGTTTCTGCGGGAACCACCCTGCCTCCTGGGGTTTGCTGAAAAGCCGAAACACCATGGCCGTGAGAGCCGGCAACATCGCAGGATTACAGAATGTCATCAACACCGCACTGTACGCCGGATTCCCCCGCCCGGCCAAGACACCAGGCCCCACCATTTACCTGGGCACCTGGGAAGCCTCCCCCCTGGAGGTAGCCGGTGCCTTCACCGCCTTTGCCAATGGCGGGGTACGCCCCACTCCCTACATCATCCAAAGTATCACCGATAAGGAAGGGCGCGTTGTGTGGCAGAACACCCCCAGCGCCCGCCGAGTCTGTTCCGCACGCTCGGCCAATGCCGTCTCTGCCGTGCTGCAGCAGATTACCAAACCCGGGGGAACTGCCGGCAGCGTACAAAGGCTGGGATTCAAGCACCCCTGCGGTGGCAAGACCGGCACAACCAACAACTACACAAACGCCTGGTTCTGTGGATTCACTACCGACCTGACCGCTGCTGTTTGGGTAGGATTTGACCGCCCGACCAAAATTGCAGAGAAAGCATACGGTGGCACTGTGGCGCTCCCGCTCTGGGTGGGTATTATGCAATGCGCCTCTGCCCGTGGTTACCAGATGAAAGGAATCCGCACGGCTCCCGCTGGAGGACGCAACAGCGGTATACGACTCTGCCGCACCTCCGGCATGCTGGCGCACGCTGGCTGTGAATACGAAGGCAAGGCCTACATCGAAACCATGGCCGATTTCACCAAACAACGCCCGCTGTGCACCATCCACGCCGAACTTGCCGAAGACCCGGACGAAAGCAGCGCCGTGGAGGAAGTTGCTGAAGACCCGGATGTCACTCCAGACATTGACGGTTCCTCTGCTGAACTACCGCAGGATGACATTGCGGAAGAGGTATAACCGAATCTCCCAGGCCGATGGATTGCCACTAAAAAGATAACCACCATAGATTCAGAACAGTGAAACGCTTGTTATTTTTCCTTTTTCTGCTCACTACCAGCCTGAGCCATGCCTGGCAACAAGTGAATGAAAATGCACCAGAGCCCGCACGCGAGTTCCGCGCAGCCTGGGTAGCCACCGTTTTCAACCTGGACTGGCCCAGCCGTGCCGGGCTCTCCGCCACCCAGCAAAAATCCGAACTACTTCAGATTATTGAACAGGCATCCCGCTTGAGGCTCAACGCCATCATTCTGCAGGTCCGCCCCAATGGTGACGCAGTCTACCAATCAGCAATCGAGCCCTGGAGCGCCTGGCTGAGCGGCCCCGGACAGAACCCGGGATATGATCCGCTGGCCTACGCCATCAGTGAAGCCCACCGCCGCGGCATCGAAGTTCACGCATGGTTCAACCCATTCCGCGCAACGGTAAGCAGCAAACCAGTAGGGCGCGGGCATATCTCCCACCGCCAGCCCGGCTGGCTGCTCAAAGCCGGAAGCACCACCATGCTCAACCCCACCAGGTCACAGGCACGGGGGCACGTTCTGAAAGTCATTATGGACGTAGTGCGCCGCTACAATGTGGACGGCGTACACCTGGATGACTATTTCTACCCCTACCCGCCGCACCACGAAATTAACGACGGCCGCACCCCTGCCCAGCGCCGCGCAGCTATTGACTCCTTTGTTTCCAGCCTGTACCGCAACGTGAAGCAACTCAAGCCGCATGTGCGTGTCGGCATCAGTCCCTTTGGCATCTGGCAACCCGGAATCCCCGCCAGCGTCGAAGCCCGCATCAATGCATACGAAGACCTTGCCTGCGATGCCCGAAAATGGCTTGCCAAGGGCTGGGTTGACTACCTTTCACCCCAGTTGTACTGGCGCTGCGAGGGACCACAGAGTTTCCCCGCCCTCATGCAGTGGTGGAGCGGCATTAACCCCAGCCGCCCGGTGTGGCCGGGGATTGCCTCCGTGCGCATCGACAGCAAGGAAGACCCCGGCCGCAAAGCCTCCGAAATCGGGCACCAGATTGGCTACTCACGCCAGCTGGCACGCCAGAGCTGCGGGCAGCTTTTCTGGAGCTGGCGTTCCCTGGGCACCAACCGCGGCGGCATCCAGAAAGTACTTCAGCGCATGTACCCGACCCTGGCGCTGCCCCCCGCCATGCCCTGGAGCGGCAGCTCCCGCCCTGCCCGCCCCAGTGTGCAGGCTCAGGATTCCGCAGGGGGCTGCACCATCACCTGGCAGGGAAACGCCCGCAAATGGGTGCTGCAGGTGGGCAGCAAAGGCCGCTGGTTCACCATGGATGTTCTACCCGGCAACTGCAATAAAATCACCCTGCCCGCCCGCGTAGCCAACACGCTGGACCGCATTGCCATACGCCCCATCTCCCCCACCGGTGTGAGCGGCATACCCGGAATTCTGGCCCGATAACATAAAAATTACCCGAAAAAAGCCCGGAAATCGAGAATTTAGGGTTGAACTGTGACATGGGGCTGGTATATAATACCGCCCGTTATGAGTACAGACGCAACCAAAGTAGAGCTTCCGAGCTCCGTCAAACGCTATGCCCTTTACCTGATGGTAATGGCTGGCCTTGGTGGTCTTCTGTATGGCATTGACGTAGGCGTGATTGCCGCCGCTCTGCCGTACATCGAAAAGACCTCTTCCTACACCCCGCAAGAACTGGCCATCGTAGTGGCCGCCGTTCTTTTCGGCTCCGTTCTTTCCTCCCTGTTCGCCGGCATGCTGGCCGAGTGGATGGGCCGAAAGAAGGTCATCATCCTGTCTGCTCTGCTGTTCACGCTGAGCATTCCGGTCATCTGCTTCTCCAATGGCGTGTTCGAGATGCTGATGGGCGGTCGTATCCTGCAGGGTGCCAGTGCCGGTCTCGTGGGTGTGGTGGTTCCCATGTACCTGGCTGAATGTCTGGATGCCAACTCCCGCGGCAAGGGTACCGGCATGTTCCAGTTTATGCTTACCGTGGGTCTGGTGTTCGCGGCCCTCATCGGTCTGGTGACCACCATGTGGGTGGGTGCAGCCGATGATCCTACCGTGACCGCCGAGAGCAAGACGATGGCCTGGCAGGTTATCTTCTGGTGCTCCGCCATCCCCGGTCTCATCCTCTTCTTCGGCGCCTTCAAGCTGAAGGAATCCCCCCGCTGGCTGTACCGCCGTGGGCAGCGCGAGCTGGCTCTCTGCTCCCTCGCCTCCAACAATGGTGATGCCGCTGCCAAGGAGATTCTGGACGAAATGATTGCTGCCGACGCTGCTGAGGAAGCTGCCAAGGCCGATATGGCCGCAGCTGCCAAGGGCGACTCCCTCCTCCAGCGCAAGTATGTGATTCCCTTCATCCTGGCTGTTGTGGTTCTGGCCTGCACACAGGCTACCGGTATCAACTCCGTGCTGAACTACTCCGTGAAGATCTTCCAGCAGGCTGGCCTGCAGGGTGAGATTGCCAACTGGGCTGACCTGGCCATCAAGATCACCAACATGGTGATGACCGTTGTGGCCGTTACCCTGGTAGACAAGAAGGGCCGCACCTTCCTGCTCAAGATGGGTACTTCCGGTATCATCGTGGGTCTGGCCGGCGTGGGCGCCATGTTCCTCTCCGTGGAGAACAACCGCGTGGACGTGACCACTCAGGTGGCCGCTGCCGTGCAGGACAACTCCCTGAACATCTCTGCCGCTGATGCCGTGAAGGCTGCCATCACTCCCGAAGTTCTTGCTGCTCATCCCGAGTTCATGCAGGGAGAATCCGTTGCTCCCGGCATGCAGCTCATCGTGACCTACACGCAGGGTCAGTCCAGCATGCAGGACGTGGCAGAGGTTCGCGCTGATGCCGCTGCCGATGGTTCCGCCATTACCATCGCCAAGAGCACCGCCCTTGCTCCCACCTTCATGGACAAGATCTGCTTCTGGTCCACCCCGCTGCCCGAAGGCGCTGTGAAGGAAGTAACCATCACCCGCGCTGAAATCGGCATGAAGCCCGATGCCGTGACCGGCTGGATTGTGACCGGCTTCTTCGTGGTATTCATCTCCTTCTACGCAGCAGGCCCCGGCGTTTGCGTATGGCTGGCTCTCTCCGAGCTCATGCCCACCCGCATCCGCGCCAACGGTATGGCCATTGCCCTGCTTATCAACCAGGGTGTGTCCACCACCATCGCCGGTACCTTCCTGCCCTGGGTAGGCTCCTCCGGTTACTCCACCGTGTTCTTCTGGCTGGCTGGCTTCACGGTAATCTACTTCATTACCGCCGCTTTCTTCCTGCCGGAAACCAAGGGCCGTACGCTTGAGGAAATCGAGCAGTACTTCAAGACGGGCAAGATGCCCGAAAAGAACTAATCCACCAATTAGTTACATCCAATTTCACCGGCTCCCCCACTGCCGCACCGGGGGAGCCGGTTTTTCATTTTTCATTTTTCATTTTTCATTTTTCATTTTTCATCCCTCACCCCTCATCCCCCATTCTTCACATCCCGCTTCCGCCATGCTGCAGCAATAACAAAAAATTAGACTGGACTCCAGCATCTAATTTCTGCTAATATAGTGGGCAATAAACAGCAGCTATGCGATACAAGGTACTGACAGCAGAAGAAGCCGCCGCCATGATTCCTGATGGTGAGTGCGTGGGATTCAGTGGATTTGCCAACGCAGGTGCGCCCAAGGTCATTCCCATGGCAATGGCGGCACACGCCAGAGCAGAACACGAAGCCGGGCGCCCCTGGCGCATCAGTCTCATGAGCGGTGCCACCACCAGCACCTTGGTAGCAGGCTGCCTGGCAGGGGAAAACGCCCTCATACGCCACATGCCCTACCAATCCAGCCCGGAAACCCGCAAAGCAGCCAACGAAGGAAGCATGCACTACAACGACCTGCATGTATCCCTGATGGCTCAACAGATGC
The DNA here is from genome assembly GCA_002358905.1 of Akkermansiaceae bacterium UBA3385. Lineage (GTDB taxonomy): Bacteria > Verrucomicrobiota > Verrucomicrobiia > Verrucomicrobiales > Akkermansiaceae > Akkermansia. The sequence goes on along the minus strand of DEPT01000073.1, from coordinate 52,795 downwards.
GCTACGGGCACCTGGAACGCCCCACCACGGCGGTCATCGAATGCTGTGAAGTAACGGACGATGGCGAACTGACTCTGACCACCAGCGAAGGAAACACCCCCACTTTCGGACTATTGGCAGACCGCATTATCCTGGAATTAAACTCTTTCCATGATCCACGCCAGCTGCGCTGCCTGCACGATATCTTCATACCCAGCGACCCGCCCCACCGTACCTTCATTCCGCTGAATAACCTGGACGACCGCATAGGCCGCCCCACCATGAAAGTAGACCCGGAAAAAATCGTAGGCGTGGTGCTTACGCATGAGCCGGACTACATTGCCCGTTTCAAGGATCTTTCAGATATCACCCTTCAGATTGGGGAAAACATGCGTCAATTCCTGGAGGCAGAATACCTGGCCGGTCGCATACCGGCAGAAGGGCTTCCTCTGCAGAGTGGGGTGGGCAACGTAGCAAACGCCGTACTGGCCAGCGTCGGGCAATCCAGCATCATACCGCCCTTCAAAATGCACACAGAAGTGCTGCAGGACACGGTGATTGACCTCATGAAGCAGGGGCGCTGCCTGTTTGCCAGCAGCTGCTGCATCCATGTATGCGATGAAACGCTGCAGGAAATCTACCAGAATTTCGACTTCTACCGCAATAAAATCCTTCTGCGCCCGGTGGAGGTATCCAACAATCCGGCCATTGCCCGTCGCATTGGTCTCATCTGCATGAACACCGCGCTGGAGGTGGATATTTTCGGCAACGTGAACTCCACACACATTGCCGGCACACACATCATGAACGGTATCGGTGGCAGCGGAGATTTTGCCCGAAGCGCCGCATACACCATCTTCTCCTGCCCGTCTGTGGCAAAGGGCGGTGCCATTTCCGCCGTGGTGCCCATGGTCTCACATACCGACCACACGGAGCACGATGTACACGTCATCATCACAGAACAAGGCGTAGCCGACTTACGCGGGCTCTCTCCCAGAGAACGGGCAGAAGTCATCATTGAAAACTGCGCCCACCCGGACTACCGCCCCCTGCTGCGCAAATACCTGGCACGCACGCAGAAAGGGCACACTCCGCACGATCTGCACAAGGCTTTCAGCTTCCACAACGCCTACTCTGATACAGGCGACATGCGAAACGCAGATTTGGATTAAGCCTCCGAAGAAATTTTCTGCTTCCGGGGACGCCCGCCGCGACTTTCCGGCTTCGGAAACATGGTCTCCCGGGTCAGTAGCTCAGAAGAAAGGGGCTGGGTCATCTCACCGCTCGGCAGCTCGCGCAGCTGGCGGGAGAAAAGTCGTACGGCAGCCAGCAAGACCGAATTGCGAGTGCGCTGGAAATAGCTTGCCGTATCATCAATCTGGCTCAACAACTCCTTCGGACAACGGAAAGTGACAATTTTAGTTCCCATGGCAGCAGTGGTTAGTGTTGGTGTCCACAAGAGCATTCGCCATGGTGATGACCGCAATCGCAATCATGCTCTCCGCAGCAGCAATGCTCCGATTCGGGCTCATAATCTGCATCCTCAATCTCCGGCGGCAGCGGCTCATCATCATCCGGGTGGTAGGGCGGCTCCAGGCGGGCGGCCAGTGCAGGAGTAGCCGCCACCTCCGCCGCAAAACGTCCATGCATATTACGAGTCCGCAGATTGGCACCGGCAGCCAGCAGTTGGTCCACAATCGTCTCATACCCGTAATATGCCGCCAGATGCAAAGGTGGCTGCCCGTAGGCATTCCGGGCGTTCACATCTGCCCCGGCAGCCAGCAGCAAGGCAATCAGGCCGCTATCAGGTTCCACACCCATGGAAGCAAGGTCAGGAGCCAGATCCACCTCATCCTGCAGAAGAAGAGTCGCCGCCTGTCGAAGAGTCTCAACATCCTCTCCATTCATGATAGCATCCAGGAACTCCTGAACGGGTTCATCGAAGTCATCCGGGTCCAGATCAGCAGCCATTTCACGCAATTCCTCTGGCTGAACACGAGGTTTTTCATCCTCCTCCAGAGTCACGCTGTTCCATTGCAAATCGCTCATGCAGGTACTATACCCTACATTCCCTGCATTTTCCAGCTTAATGTACGCATACACACAGGATAGGCGACCAGACAAGCGTCTGCATCCATCCGGCACAGCAGCCAGTCCCTGTAAACTTTTAGCTTTACTTTTCACCTTAATATAGTAGGATTATCACCATGGCAAAGCAAGTTCTTAAGGCGAAAAGTCTAACTACCCATAAAAAGCCGAAGAAATCTGGCAGCGGCTGGATTATCACGCTCCTTCTCATTGCCCTTGGTGGCGGTGGCTACTATGGGTACGACACGTGGCAGAAGAACGAAAATGAACGCAAGGCTGCTGAAGCTGCGCGCAAGGCAAAAATAGCCGCAGATAAGCGACTGGCTGAGGAAATGGCGCGCCTTGCAGCCGAAAAAGAAGAACAGGAACGACTGGCTGCGGAGGAAGAAGAACGTAAACGCCTGGCCGCAGAAGAGGCAGAACGCAAGCGACTGGCCGCAGAAGAGGAAGAACGCCGCAGAAAACTCAAGGAGGACACTGCCGGCAAGGACGAGCCTAAACCCGTAGAGCCGGATAAGAAAGAGGAACCGAAAGAGGAGCCTGTGCAAACTTCCGCATACGATAACATGCCCGCACTGCACGGAGCAGACGCCAACGGAGCAACTGCCAAAAAGCAGTTTGACGCCATGGTGGACCATCTTCTCCAGAAAAAGGATTTTTCCGCATTTGAAAAAGCAGCATCCGCCCGTATCAAGGAAGCAGTGCCCACATACACCGGCAGCGGCAAGCTCAATTATACCCAATACAAAAACAACCGCAACCTGATGCAGGCGGTAGACCTCTGCCTGCTCATCCGCATGGCAGGGGAAAAGGAACTTGCCGAAATCGTTTCCACAGAAGGGGATGATAACGATAACAACGGCGTAGACTTCTTCCGCTGGGCTCTGCGGGATAAAAGCCAGGCGCTGCACCAGTTCATGCAACACTACCTGACCCAGGAAGGGCTTGATACCAATGCTGCCCATTCCATCCGCCAGTTCTACACCATCTGGACCGAAACGGACGCCAAGGAAAGAGTCAAATACATGAACCTGGCCATTGCCGGTGCTCTGATTAACCCGCAGGTTGCCGGGTCCCCCGGCATGTTCCGCGACCGGAATGAGCCCCGACTCACCGTGCCGGAGGTATGCGCCTACCTGCGTGAAATGGATAAAAAGCGCAAACTGGTAACCGATATCAAGAAACTGAGTGTTTCCCAGCTGCTGCACGTAGTGGATGTCCGCCTGCCCCAAAGTGAGTTCGACTGGGCTGCCGAAAACGTCAACTACACCCAGGCCAACTGGAGCGCAGCCTATGGTTCCATCAAATACGTCATGGAACGCGCCGCCACCAACAAGGATCTCTATGAAAATTATTCCTTCGAAGAAATCAGGAAGGAAGGCGGCGTCTGCCGCGACCAGGGCTATTTCTCCTGCAACACGGGCAAGTGCCGTGGTGTGCCGGCTGTCTACATTGTGGGCGATGGCGACCGCGGCCCCCACGCCTGGATGGTGAACCTGGTTGATGCAACGCAATGGGTGCAGACAAACTCCTACGGCTACAACAGCGGACGCTTCACCAATCCCTGCTCCGGCCGCAGCCAGCACGAATCCGTGCTGCTCAGCAAAGACACCAAAACCACGGATGCCAAGCTTGCTCCTGCGGCAGATGCCATGATTCTGGCAGACTACATGTCCCGCATCAACTGCACGACAGAAGCCCGCAGCACCGCTCGATATGTCACCACGGCCTTCCCCACCCTCACCGCCGCATGGGCGCACTATATCAAAGTGCTGGGGCAGGATGAGGACAATCTCCCCCCGGACAAAGTGTGGCGCAAAATCAATGCCGATTTGAACCAGCTCAGCAAAAAGAACACAGAGCTCATGGACCTGGCCATCGAGGTCGAAGAAAAATACTTGCTCGATGGTAAGAATGCCGCCAGCAAACAGGCAGCCCTGCGCCGTTCCATGAACCAGCTGAACCGCCGTGGAGGCGATGAACGCGCCGATATCGTATTGAATGCGGTAAACCGCCAGGCAGAGGTTTATGCCGAAGAGAAGAACTACACAGGCCTGGCTAATCTATACCGCAAGCAACTGAAGAAATACACAGGCCGTGGCGATATCTTCGGACAGCTGCTGGGGCAATATATGGGGCATCTCGGAGATGAAGCACCGGCCCGTGCCTGGAATACGCTGGCCAAAGACGCTGAAAAACTCTTTGAAAAACAGGTTCGCAGCAATGGCAGCGACCTCTTCAAACTTAAGAAAGAATGCGAAATTCAGCGTCAGATTGCGACCGCCTGGGAAAACGCAGGCAACGAACGCAAAGCTCTTAAAATGCGCGAAGACGCCAACATCCGTCAGAGCCGGGCAGAAGGCCAGTACGCTACGGAAGATTAATCCTTCAGCCATCTCTCAGCTGGCAAAGAAATATCCCTGGTTGGAACTCATCCAACCAGGGATTTTTTTCAGACACACTGATTAACGGGCGCTTTAGTACTTGTAGTCCACATAGAACTGGAACTGGCCATCATCATCGGCACAGTTGGCCGTCTTGAAGGGAATGGCATAGTCCACAGCCAGCGGACCCATGGGCAGATTAATGCGCAGACCGATACCATAGTCAGCAGCCCATTCCGTGGGGGCAAAGTCGAAGCTGTCCTTGTGCACGAAACCAGCGTCCACAAACATAGCAAAGCGAACAGATTCCACCACCGGCAGAGTCACCTCGAACTGCACGTAGGCAGAAGTATTACCACCCATTGTTTCATCGCCGGCCAGAGCTTCATCAATCATACCGACATCACGATAACGGAAGCCACGCAGATTGGCCGGTCCGCCAAGGTAGCAACGCTCGAAAATCGGCACTTCTTCATCACTCTTCACCGTGTCAACCGTCTCAAGTCCCATGTTGATGCTGAAGATGGAATCCCAGAACGAGTTGTAGTAGTAAGACCCGGTCAGGCCCACCGTGTAGGTCTCAACCGTACTGCCGGGGCCACTGTACCCCACATGACCTTCCACGTGGCCACCCTTACGCGGGGTCACCATGGAATCGCGAGAGTCGTAATCGCAGCTCAGGCGGAAATGGCTACGTGTATAATCTCCATCCTGTTCTTTGAAGAAGACAGGGGAACCACCCTCTGCGTCAATACCATACTCCTCGATGCGATATTCAAACTTCACAGAGGAAAGATCGCTGATGGACTTGCGCAGAGAAACAGCATAGCCAAAATTCGTCTGCTGGTAATAATCGCTCAGATAAGTGGATTTGGAGTAGAACAACTCATTACCCAAAGCCAGCTTACGGTCCAGGAACCAGGGTTCCAACAGATACACGGAAGCACTGCTGTATTCCGTACCAAGCTTACCGCTCACCGTAAGGCGCTGACCGCCACCCACAAAGGTTCCGCCATTGACAAAACCACGTATATCAAAGTTAGACTGGGTGATAGTGGTGTAGAGATACACATTCTCCACAGTGGAGAACGCCACACCCAGAGTCAGGCTGCCGGTCATCTTTTCGTGTACATTCACATTAATGTCACGGTAACCATTGGTGGTGGAAAGGCCCTGCGACACCTCCACCTGATCAAAGTAATTCAGGTTCTCCAGGCGTTTTCTGGCTGTTTCCAGGTCTACAGAGTTAAGATTCTCACCTGGTTTGAGCGGCAATTCGCGCAGAATCACGTGCTGGCGGGTCTTGGTGTTACCACGCACATTGATGCGGCCCACCTTGAAGCGCTCGCCCTCCGTCACATCGTAGCGAATATCAATCAGGCGCGTACCATCGGCAGCTACACCCACTTCATTGATATCAGGGCGAACGTCTGCATCTGCATATCCCTTTGCGCCGTAGTAGCGGCGAATCATCGTCACGTCATCAGAAACCTTCTGCAAGGAGTAGATATCGCCATTCCACATGCTGAGACCGGGCTCCAGTTCCTTGGCGGTATAAGCAGTCAGCGGGCCAAACGTCACATTACGCACCTTGTAACGCGGACCTTCCTCCACCGTCACCTTCAGGTGCAGACGCTGGCGGCCTGTCTCATTCGGGCTGGCCGTATACTCTACCTTGCTCAGGCGGGCACGGAGGTAACCGTAGTTCTTATAATGCTTGATAACGGCTTCCAGGTCATCCTCCACCTGTTCACGGTCAACGCGACCGGACTTGGTAATCCAGGTGAAGAGGCCTCGTTCCTTAGTCTTCATGAGCTGGCGAAGCTGTTCGCCATCGAAGGCCTTATTCCCCTGGAACTCAATGGTGCTCATGCTTACCTCGCGGCCTTCCTTGATATCGAACACGACATCCTTATAGGAACCACTGGCAGTCTTCTCCGCATGCCAGCTCACCTGCGTATCCGGATAACCGGCTTCCTGGTATGCCTTGATGATATTGGCACGAGCTGCAGCCAGCGTTGCATCGCTCAGCACCGTGCCGGGTTGAAGCTTACTGGTTTCGCGCAGGTCATCATCATCAAATTCCTCATTACCGGTAAAGCCCACACCGGCAAGCACGCTACTGGCGCGCACATTGAAAATCACCTTGACAGTATTGCCGCTCGGCTGAACCGAAACGGAGGCATTCGGGTCAATCAGGCTGCGCTCAATCAGGCGCTCCAGGTCTGCATTCACTCGAACTGAGGAATACTCGCTCCCCGCGCGCGTCTGCACCACATCCATCAGGCGGCGGTCCGGCAGTACTTTGTCGCCCGTGTAGCGAAACTCAACTCCCGATACGGATTTGCCATCAAAAGAAGCATCATTCTGGAACAACCCCGTTGCCGGTCCTAATTCACGCACCACCTCAGATTCATCGAGCAGGCGGGTATCTGAAGCAGCCGAAACCAGGCGAGTTTCCACAGGCTTGGCGGCAGGTTGGGGGGTCTGCACAGGCGCAGTCTGAGCACTCGTCTTCTTGCTGCTTATAGCTTTCAGGAAGGGGTCTTCCTCGGGTGCAGAATTGGTACTCGTCGTTTTCTGCTCAGCCTGCTGGTCCATCATCATGGCATCCAGGAAAGGATCTCCCGTAGATGCCTGACCAAAAGCCGGCGCTGCCAACGTCAGCGCCAAAGCTGTAAGCGTGGCGCTCCAGTGCAATGTGGGCTTATTCATATATCTCCATCCTATACTCCCCCCTCCGACGCGTCAAGATTTTATTAGAGCATCACAAATAATAAGACGGAACAAACAGCATTACAACAACTGCACGCAACCTCATCGTTCTGCATTTTGAATCCTCATTCAACAAATCCTCCGGCTATCTGCCTGTTTGCAAACGCTCTGAATTACCCATTGCATGAAACTTTATCATCCCCTGCTTCTGTTATTGATGATTTTAGGGTCATAATTGCACATTCATCATTGCCACGAGAAGTAGGAAGGGGTAAAATGCACGCATGAGTTACGACCTGATTGTGATTGGTGGCGGCCCTGCCGGCTATGTTGGTGCTATCCGTGCCGCCCAGCTGGGCAAGCGCGTGGTATGCGTAGAACGCGAACGCGTAGGCGGCACCTGCCTGAACTGGGGCTGCATTCCCACCAAGGCCTTGCTGAAAAATGGCGAGGTATACAACACAATCAACAAACGCGCTGCCGAATTCGGCATTTCCGCCGAGGGGTTGAGCGTCGATTGGGATGCCGTCATCGGTCGTTCCCGCCAGATCAGTGACCGACTCTCTGCCGGTATTGCTTTCCTTTTCAAGAAGAACAAAATTGAGTGCGTGACCGGCGAAGCCCGCATCCCGGCAGCCGGCAAGGTGGAAGTCACTGCGGCTGACGGCACCGGGAGCACACTGGAGGCCCCTCAGATTCTCATCGCCACCGGCGCCCGCACCCGCGAGGTGCCTGTATTCCCCTTCAACGGCAAGACCATCATAGGCAGCAAGGATGCGCTGGTCATGAAGAACCGTCCGGAAAGCATGATTGTAATCGGCTCCGGAGCTATCGGCAGCGAACTTTCCTATGTATACCACTGCTTCGGCACCAAGGTAACCCTGGTAGAGGCCCTCCCCCGCATTCTACCCAATGAGGATGACGATGTGAGCCAGGCCGTGGAACGTTCCTTCAAGAAACAAGGAATCACCTGCATGGCCGGCGCCAAGGTAGATGCACTCAAGGATAATGGCGACAGCGTAACCGCAACCATTACCGCCAAGAATGGAAAAGTGCAGGAAATCACCGCCGATGTGTGTCTGGTAGCCATTGGCGTTGTACCGGTTGTACCGGATGCCACAGGACTGGAGCTTACTGACCGAGGCTTCATCAAGGTAAACGACCGCTATGAAACCAGCATTCCGGGCGTGTACGCCGTTGGCGACTGCATCGGCGGTATCATGCTGGCGCACACTGCCAGCTATGAAGCCGAGCAGGCCGTGGAAGGCATGTATGTGGAAGGTCACACCCCGAAACAGGCTCTTGTAGTCCCCGGCTGCACATACTGCCACCCGCAGGTGGCCAGCGTAGGCAAGCGCGAACGCGAACTGAAGGAAGCCGGAGTTGATTACAAGGTGGGCAAATTCCCCTTCCAGGCCATTGGCCGTGCCGTAGCTGGCGGCGATACAGAGGGCTTCGTCAAACTGCTCTTCGGCAAAGAAAATGGCGAACTACTGGGTGCCCACATTGTAGGCGACAACGCCACGGAACTGCTCACTGCACCCGAATTAGCACTGAACAGCGAATTGACCGATGCGGACCTGAATGCCATGATTTACGCGCATCCGACACTGTCGGAGGCCATTCATGAAGCCGTGCTGGCAGCAGATGGCCGTGCCATTCACGCATAACCGAACGACCAACACCTGATGGCACGCAAATTCTACTACGACAACGGCACAGAAAAGGTCGGCCCTGTAACCGGAGCCGAGCTGTTACGGCTGCGTGCCTCAGGTGAAATCAACAACGAAACCTGGGTACGCCGCGCAGACAACAACACCTGGCGGCCCCTTCATTCCGTCAATCTGAGTGAGGAGGAAGAGGAAGAACGCAACCCCAGCCTGTTCACCATCCTGAAGCGCAGCGGGCTGATTGGCCCGGTACTCATCGTACTGCTGGCACTGGTTCTTTTCATTTTCATTGCCATTGGTGCCATCAAGGTATTCTGGCCGGTTTTACTGCTCCTGTTCATCTTCTGGCTGCTTTCAAAGGCCCTTAAGTGAATCAAATATGGTAGACACATGCACCCCGGATAGTCTGCAGGCTGTCAAGGATTTCGGAGACCACCCACTGTTCTATATCTGCTGCGTTTTTGCAACAGTGGTGGGTGCCATTGCAGGTGCCACAGCTTCCAGCCGTGTGCGCATGGATATCGTAGGCGTGCTGGTATGCGGCACCATAGCATCCCTGGGCGGCGGTACGGTACGCGACATCCTGCTCAGCGGCATGCTGACCCACCAGGGAACGCCCGTTACCATCTACTGGGTGTTAGGGCATGATGTCCAATTCCTCTACATGGCCTTGTTGACCTCACTGGTCATGTTCTATGTAACCCGCTTCTGGAATCCGCCCGTGGGTACCATTCGCATTGCCGATGCCCTGGCCATGGCTTTCTTTACTCTGCTGGGAACGGCCAAGGCCTATTATCTGGGCTGTTCCGGCATTGTCTGCATCTGCATGGGTGTATGCACCGGCGTAGCCGGCGGCGCACTGCGAGATGTTCTGACCGGTAACGTACCGTACGTCTTCCGTTCCAAGGAAGTGTACGCCTCTGCCGCCTGTCTGGGTAGTCTGCTGTTTGTAATCATGCAGTACTTCAACTGCCCCTACCAGCTTTCATACATCATGGGCACCATCGTGGTATTTGTAGTGCGCATGGCAGCTGTGTACATGAACTGGCAGCTCCCCTCCTACCGCCCGCTTATTGACGTTGCCCACCCGGACACCGAGCATCCCAATTCCGAGGACAAAAAATAACCACCGGGTGAACACCTTGTGACTCATCATATCCGCTATTGGCATTTTGCTGAACCTGCAGGAAGCCTCCGCTCGCACAACACGGATAGTTTAACCCGCTGAAAAATCACAGGACATACACCGCTTTTTGAAATACAACCGCCAAATTTGGCTTGCCTTTCACCCAAAATACGGTATGCTAGTGCGAGCAAGGCAGCGTTACACCCCTGCCCGTACCATTATGGCTAGCGATAATCTTCAGGAACTTGAGACAAATTTCATGTGTGACCCGGATGCAGACGGTGGTTTCGTCTACACCACGGTCGAAGCAGCAATCAACTGGATGCACAAGTACTCCATGTGGCCCATGCCCATGGGCACCTCCTGCTGCGCCATTGAATACATGGCCGCTTCCTGCTCCCGTTACGACATTTCCCGCTTCGGCGCAGAAGTGAACCGCTATGCCCCTCGTCAGGCCGACTTCATGTTCATCTGCGGCACCATCACCTACAAGATGGCTGCCCTCGTGCGCCGCATCTGGGATCAGATGCCCGCCCCGAAGTGGTGCATAGCCTGCGGTGCCTGTGCTTGCACCGGCGGCATGTTCCGCAGCTACTCCGTGCTGCAGGGTGTAGACAAGATTGTGCCGGTAGACGTGTACATTTCGGGCTGTCCTCCCCGCCCGGAGGCTCTTCTGCAGGGTCTCATCACCTTGCAGGACAAGATTATGGCCACGGATCACCCGCTCAAGGGCTTCTTCAAGGAGCATGACCTGCGCCAGGCCCAGAATGCTCATACCATTCCCTCCGGCATCATCACGCAGGACTAAACAGCACCATCCCCTTTCACCAACATGAACCTTTCCGAACTTCAAAAAGCTGCTGCTGATAAGATTTGCACACGTTTCCCGCAGATTACCAGCAAGGAATTCCGCGGTGATATCACCCTCACCATTGCCCCGGAGATTCTGACCCAGGCCATGCGCTACGCAAAAGATTCCTGCGGTTTCGACATGCTTGTTTGCGTTTCCTCCGTCGACCACTTCGGCGAGGAACCGCGTTTCGAGGTCAACTACACCATCACCCAGGCAGAGACCGGAGTAAACCTGCTGGTGCGCACCCCGGTAAGCGAGGCTGAGAACGCCGTTCCCAGCATGGTGCCGGTGTGGCGCTCTGCCAACTGGCTGGAGCGTGAGCAGTACGACCTGATGGGTATTGAATTCACCGGACACCCGGATCTTCGCCGCATCATGATGTGGGAGGGCTACCCCTACCACCCCCTGCGCAAGGACTTCCCCGTAGCCGGTAAGGATTTTGAACAGGCCGGTGTAGCCTTTACCCAGAAAGCCCCCACGGGCGGCGCTCCGTTCATCACGACGCCGGGTGTCAAGACCGCCGGTGAACGCGAACCACGCTCCCGCGGCTGATACCGCCCCATGCGGATCTCCGGAAAAATCATTCTCTGTCTGGCTGCAGCCCTGCCCCTTCTGGTGGCAAGCTGCAGCCATTCTGACCCTCGTACCCAGGCACTCATTGAGCTGAGGGACGAACTGGAATCCCAGCTGGAAGAGCTCTCTGCCGGTGACTGGATTATCATAGGCCCCAGCGCCACCTTGACCCAGGCCGTTGCCACGCCACAGGTGGAACAGATTAACGTACTCGCCACAAACGTGAGCACACTGCGCCAGACCCTGGACCTGATGGAGCGCGACAACCAGCTGAGCCCACGTATCTGGGTATGCCGGGAACTGGAACAACAGGGCAAACAGCGCAACAAACCCGGAAACGCCAGATTGCGCACCCATCTGCAGGATCTCCTGACTGGACGCACCCATTTTTCCGTGGATGAGCGCGTTATAGCCATGCAGCTCAAATCGCTGACAGAGACCCGCAAAGTCTTATTCATCCACACAGATACCCCTCAGCAGCACAGCAGCGTGGGCATAGAACTGGACTACGCCGGCGAAACCACCGCACCCATCACCAAGCCAAACAAGACAATATACCGCCATGCCGACCTTACCCCCTGACCAAGACCCCGTTGTTCGCGCCCAGGCCTGGGTGGGCGATGCTATTCTGGCGCTGTATGTGCGCGAGTGGATTCTTTCCTTCAAGGGTGAAATAGACGGTGCCCTCTTCATCGAATTCACCAGCAACAACTTCCTGCGCCTTACCGGCAACGCAACCGGGGTAGAAGCCCAGATTGGCCGCATTTACAAGGCCGAAGGTCTGGCTGCCGCCAACGCCTGGATTGAGGAACACCTGCGTCCCCGCATGGAACAGCGTCTGCACAAACTGCGCTCCACCCACCCCCACCACAGAAAATAAGTCTGCCATGAAACTCATCAGCTGGAATGTGAACGGCATCCGCGCCACTCTGGGCAAAGGGCTTGCAGAAAAAATGGATGCCCTGCAGCCAGACATCCTCTGCCTTCAGGAAGTCAAAGCCCGCCCTGAGCAAGTTAGCGACCTGTGGCTGGCCAGCTGGCCGCATGCGCTGTGGAATCCGGCGCAGAAACCCGGTTATTCCGGCGTGCTCATTCTCTCACACATAGCCCCGCTTTCCACCTCCACCGGCATCGGCTGTCCGGAGCACGATACCGAAGGCCGCGTAGCCACCATGGAATTTGAGGATTTCTACCTGGTGAACTGCTACACGCCCAATTCTCAGAATGAATTGGCACGTCTGCCCTACCGCCAGGAATGGGACACCGCGTTCCGTGCTTATGTGGCCGGCCTGGCAGAAAAGAAGCCGGTCATCTTCTGCGGAGACCTGAACGTGGCGCACGAGGAAATAGACCTGGCACGCCCCGCCAGCAACCACTTCTCCGCCGGCTTCTCAGATGAAGAACGTGCGGGCTTCACAGAGCTCCTGGAAGCCGGTTTTGCAGACACTTTCCGCCGTCTGCACCCGGATGCGCGCGATGCATACTCCTGGTGGAGCTTCCGCGGCGGCGCACGCGCCCGGAACGTCGGCTGGCGCATTGACTACTTCTGCGTATCCGAATCCCTGCTGCCGCGCGTCCAAAGCGCTGAAATCCACGCCGATATCACCGGGTCCGACCATTGTCCGGTTTCCATTACCTTTAATTAAACACAATTGAGCAACTCATGAAACCACTTACCAAACTGGGAGAAAAAGCACTGGAAAACGGCTCCGTCTGGGAGCTCTGGGAGCGCGACGGCGTGCTCACCCTGCAACTGGATGGCATGCCCTGTGCCAATTCCTTCACCTATGGCAGCGAACAGGCCATGGCAGAACTTGCCACCTCTCCCATCACCCGCGCAGGGCAACCCTGCATCATGATTGCCGGCCTGGGCCTGGGCTACAGCCTGGCTAAAGCCATGGAATGCCTCCCCAAGGAAAAAGCCCGTTTCATCGTGGCTGAACCAGTAGCTGAAATCATTAAGTGGAACCGTGAATTCGGTGAAAACAAAGCCCTGTGGGAAGACAAGCGTGTTTCCGCAGAGCCGGCATCTGCCGCAGAGTTATGCCGCAAGCGCACCGGCTCCCTGCACGCCATCCTGCTGCGCCATGCACACGCCCGGTGCGAAATGAGTCTGGGAGATGCACAAGCCTATTTCAACGCTCTGAAAGGCGGCAGTCTGCTGGCCATCAATCTTTCCAAGGCAGACAAGCGCCTGGAGGCCACCCTGCGCCGCGCAGGGTTCGAAGTGAGCACCACTGCCGTTCCGGCCTCTTCGAAGGGCAAGCAGATGCGCCTGCACACCCTGGTGCTCGCCCGCCGCGGCCGTTTCGTACCCTTTGCCGAGCGTTAACCGCTTCACACAACAGCTGCAGCCATGCAAATCCCTTTCCTCAAGCGCCGAATCCCCACCCTGAATGAACTCCAGGAGCAGCAGGATATCCGGATCAAGGGCATATATGGCATGCTGAAAGTAAGTGGCATCATCTTCCTGGTGCTCGTCTCTCTCATCGCCTCCATGCTTCTGCTCACTCCCATCCTGGAGCTGCACACCCTGGAGCAGGAAAAAGCCCGGGCGGAACGCCTGCTTCAACAGGCCAAAAACACCGAAACAGAGGCCTACAACAAATTGCTCTGGATGTCCGATCCGGAATACTTTGAACAAATGGCCAGAGACCGCGCCAACCAGGCCAAGGAAGGCGAACACATTATCCGCCGCCCCACGGCAGAAGAACTCCAGCAAATGGAGAAGGAGGCACTCAAGAAACGCCAACCCCGCAAGCAGAAGCGCCGCGATTAACACATTTATCACCAGCACAGTACATCCCTTTATATGTCAACATACCAGGCACCGGCAAAAATCAACCTTTCCCTGCGAGTCCAGAACAAAGTCCGTGAGGATGGATACCACAACGTGGACATCCTGATGGCACCCATCGACCTGTATGATACGCTGGATTTCCACAACTCCCGGACCACCACCCTGCTGTGCGATACCCCCGGCGTGCCCACGGATGAAAGCAACCTGGTATTCAAGGCTGTACGCGAATTTGAAAAAGTATATGGACGCAAAGCCAAGCAGCGCATCACCCTGACCAAGAACATTCCACACGGCGCCGGTCTTGGTGGCGGCAGCAGCGACGCTGCCATCACCCTTGCGGCCATCAACGAAATACTGGGCACCAACTACGAACTCGAAGAACTCAGCACCATGGCCGCCGCTCTGGGCAGCGATGTACCCTACTTCCTCACCCCCACCATCTGCCGCTGCAAGGGCCGCGGGGAAATCGTGACCCCCGTGCCGGAGCTCGCCGGGTGGAGCAGCCCCATTGTGCTGCTCAAACCCGCCTTTGGCGTGAGCACTCCCACCGCCTACAAGGGGCTCACCTGCAGCCGCCGGCTCAAAGGCATCAGCTACGGCCCGCAGAAGGTGGACGACATCACACTCGTCAACGACCTGGAGCGCCCCGTCTTTGCCAAATTCCCCATTCTGGCCCGCATGAAACACTGGCTGCTGGAGCAACCCGGCACCCGCGCCGCTCTCATGAGCGGCAGTGGTTCCACCATGTTCGCCCTCACCGAAACCCCGGAGCAGGCTCTCGAAATCGCCGCCCGCGCCAAAGCAGAGCTCGACCCCACCCTCTTCACCCACAGCGGTACTGTGAACCCGCAGACATAATGAAAAATCCTGATTTCATGGTGAACGGCAGGGAAGGTCTATACCGCAGGATGTGTTGCGGTGTGACGAATGTGGAATTCCCCAGTCTCCACTGAAGTTTCAGATTCCGGAAATAAAGGACATTAGCGTAGATTTTACTATTGACCAGCCAAAACAGAGCGCCGGGTGGGAACAATGTTCCACCCGGCGCTGCTTTGTTGAAACAGGAATCAGGGCTTAGATCTGAGCCAGGGCCTGCTTGAGGTCATCGATGATATCCTCGGCGTCTTCGATACCCACAGAGAAGCGGATGAGGTCGGGCTTCACGCCGGCTTCGAGGAGCTGCTGCTCGGTAAGCTGGCGGTGGGTGTGGCTGGCGGGATGCAGCACGCAGGTGCGGGCATCGGCCACGTGGGTGACGATAGCGCAGAGCTTCAGGCTGTCGATGAACTTAATGGCTCGCTCACGTCCACCCTTGATGCCAAAGGTCACCACGCCGCAGGTACGGCCACCATCGAACTGCTTCTGAGCCAGCTCATAGTACTTATTATCAGGCAAGCCGGCATAGTTAATCCAGGCCACATCCTCCTGAGTGGAGAGGAACTCAGCCACCTTCTGGGCGTTCTCGCAGTGACGGGGCACACGCAGATGCAGAGTCTCCAACCCCAGGTTGAGCAGGAAAGCATTGAAAGGTGACGGAATGGACCCCAGGTCGCGCATGAGGGTGACCGTGCACTTCGTGATATAAGCACCGGGACCGAAGGCATCCGTATAGACCAGACCGTGGTAAGAGGCATCGGGCGTGGTAAGGCCGGGGAACTTATCCGCATGAGCAGCCCAGTCGAACTTACCGCTGTCTACCACCACACCGCCCACCTGGGTGGCGTGGCCATCCATGTACTTGGTGGTGGAGTGCATCACGATATCGGCACCGTGCTCAAAGGGACGGCAGTTCATGGGGGTGGCAAAGGTGTTATCCACAATCAAGGGCACGCCATTCTTGTGGGCAATGCGGGCCATCTTCTCGATATCCAGCACCTGCAGGGAGGGGTTTGAAATCGTCTCACCGAACACGCACTTGGTGTTGGGACGGAAAGCCTTTTGAATTTCTTCCTCCGGAGCATCCTGGTCCACAAAGGTGCAGTCAATGCCAAACTTCTTGAAGGTTACGGCGAACAGGTTATAGGTGCCGCCATACAGGGCGCTGGTGCACACAAAGTGATCTCCGGCCTCGCAGATGTTGAACACGGAGTAGAAGGATGCTGCCTGACCGGACGAGGTCAGAATGGCTGCCACACCGCCCTCCAGTTCTGCAATCTTCTTGGCTACGCATTCGTTAGTCGGGTTCTGCAGGCGGGTATAGAAGAAACCAGCCTCTTCTAAATCAAACAAGCGAGCCATCTGATCGCTTGTCTCATAACGGAAAGTGGTAGATTGATAAATAGGAACGACGCGGGGCTCACCCTTGCCGGGCTGCCAGCCGCTCTGTACACAAATGGTGGATGTCTTCATAGCTCGCCGGAGAGTATAACACATCCTCTACCCTTGTGCAAGCTTACTGACATAAATTCTACCATTTTAGTATGCGTATAATTTACAACAGCTGTTCACTCTTTACGAAAACAACGAAAAATGAAGTTTTTGGATTGACTCAAAGCGCTACAAAGGGTAGAGTAATGGCGTGGCAATGAGAAGCAAAACATTTTTGAATATCCTTACCCTGGCACTTGCAGCTCCGCTGTGTTTCGGCTCGCTCTACGCAGATGAAGATAAAGCTCCTGCAGAGCCCACAAAGAAAAGCGCCGAGAAAGCGAAGAAGTCCGACAAGAAGAAAAAGGAGGACGATGGAAACTACATCTCCCCTAACATACCCGGCTGGGGTAACCCCGAGGCCGCCCAGTGCACACTGGCAAACGCCATCATGAATGCACTCAAGGGCAACACCCCGGAACATGTTCTGAAATTCATTGAGAGTCCGAAAAACCGGCTCATGGTGGCACAGTACATGCTGGCACAGTACGACCGCATGACCCCGGCAGATATGGCTGCCAACAGCCGGAAAAAGCTTACGGATGCCATCAACAACTTGCCCGGCGAAATTGAGAGAGATAAGGAGAAGCTCAAGACCATGCGTGGCAAGGAGCGCATGGCATTCCAGGCTGCAATCAGAGCAAAGCAGGCCTCCATCAAAACATTGGAGGCTCAGCTCAAGAACATGCCCTGGACCCTCAAGGAACTCAATGCCCATCGCGATGGTCGCGTTGTTCTCAAGCAGGTTACGGGCAACCTGGAATGGATGGAGAACCTCTGTTTTTCCGGTCCCTGCATAGCCCCGGGTCGCGCACTGCACATCATTGCCAACATTGCAAAAAAACACCCGGACGTCTACAAAGACAAGGTCGTGCGCGATATTGCCACCGCCACGGCCATTGAGTTTGCGCGCTACAACTGGGATTTCGAAAAAGCCCTTATCCGCGCAGACTATTACATTGAGAAATGGAAGGAAGGGCGACTCAACGTTTTGTTCGACACTCTGCCCATGTACCTGCGCCGCATTGTGTGTGGCTGCAAGGGCGACCATATAGCCGGTGAAAGAAAAAGTCTGGAATGGGCATTGGATAACGTACACGTATCCGCAGAACGCTACATGGGTGCCCCGCACCGCAACGGGTACCGCCTGTATAATCTGTTTGGCGACAGTATTCACGGCGCCGATTATTACAAACCCTGGGACCACCTTTACGAGGACAATTTCTTCGCGAAATCACTCTATGTTGGTTGCGTGTGCGGCGGTATATCTCACTTTGGTGCCTTTTCGGCAGTAGCAAACGGTGTACCCTCCCTTACCTGCGGTGAACCTGGTCACTGTGCATACGTACTCTGGGTGGATGGCAAGTGGATACCCGGCAACACCGTAAGCTGGGAACGTGGTCTTCACTGGCAACCTGTACTCAACATGTGGAGTGCGTTCTCCTCTCTGCATCTGGGTTCTGAACTTTACACCAAGCCAGACTCTGACACGCATGTATCCAATGTGTACCGCGTACTGGCTCACCACGCAGTCAACTCCAAGAAAGACAAACAGGCTATTGAGTACTTCAAGGACTCTACCAGCGCTCAGCCTATCAACATTCAGGTATGGCAAGAGTACAACAACTACCTGTCCAGCAACAAGGGAGGCGACATGAAACTGCTGAGTGACCTTCAGGACAACCTGTGCTACACAGTGGCTCCCCGTTACCCGGAGGTTGTTTCCGAATTTCTCGCCCAGTGGGTATACCCCAAGATGATGGCCGCAAAGATGCCGGCAAAAGACCTCATGACCCGTTACCATGTCTTCTGGGACAACGTGGACAAGATGGGCCCGGAACGCTGGCGCATTGAAAAGTTCGGGCGTCGGCAGATTGAACTGCTGGCTCACCAGCCTCCGCCAGACGGCAAGGAGATTCCGCCGCCCGCTCCTGAGCGCGGCTTACCCGTGTTTGAGCTCATGATGAACAACCTGGCAGCCAAGTCGGACTATGTGCCGGTGATGATGGGCTGGGGCGAGGAACTGGCTAAAGGCATGGGCGGCTCCCACGCCAAGACCCTCACGGAGATGAGCAAGAGCATTGCCAAGACCGGCGTTGGCGCCATGGGCGGCAGCGGAAATGCCAATGCCACCGGAACCATGATGCTGGCTGCTGCCAAGGCCAGAGATATCGCAACATTCCAACGTCTTGGCGCCAATGCAGCCAAAACGGCCGATACGGTGAACATGCCCGAGTTCGAACCCCTGCCCGGTAAGCTGCTTTCAGAAGATGGTCTGCTGATTACCAGCTCTACCTGCAATCACGACTCCCCCGTTTCACACTGGGGTGTGCTGAAAACCACCGGCGGACGCTTCCACACAGGCAAGGATGAGAATGCCTGGGCCACTGTGATGCTGCCTAAGCCGTGCTATGTGAATGGTGTCATCATCGTGACCAACGGTGGTAATCATCAACGTCTCAACAACATGATTGTGCAGGTATCTGACGATGGCCAAAGCTGGCAGAATGCCAGCAAGGACCTGGGCGAATGCAGACAGCAGGTCATTAAGGTTGAGTTCCCGGAGATGCCGGCGCGCTATGTCCGCATTCTGCGAAAAGGCGGCCCGGACTTCTTCCACCTGTATGGCATATACTGCTACGGTCGAGATGGCGCATAACCCCTGATTGCACTTTCACACAATTATGAAAAAAACACTTTTCCTTATACTGGCCGCAGCGTGCCTGCTGGCTCCTCAGCCCGGCACTGCAGCCACCGTATATAAAACCTATTCTGAAGCCTCTCAATCGGTCACAAAGGATGGGTACATACTGGTAGTATATGCCAAGGGCTGGGACCGCTTCAGCGAGCCGTTCTGCAAGGAAATTATTGCTGATCCTGAAATTCAGGCTGCGGCCGGGGATGCGGCCCTGATTCTGGCTCCGTTCTACCAATACGCCAAGCCGGAAGAAAAGCAGAAACAAGCAGAAGTGTGGGGCAACCTGGGAGAACCCCGTGCCCACTCAAATGAAACGTATCCCTGCATCCTGATGTACGATAAGGATGGCTCCCTCTACGGACGCGTGCAGGGCACCAGCTTCATCAAAGGAACCATGGCCGAACGCGCGGCTGAAGTCAAGGCAAAGCTGGAAGCCAAGCACAAGCAGGAAGAACTCATGAGCCAGGCGAACACCGCCAGCGGAGTGGAAAAGGCCAAGCTTGTTGCTGAAGCCTGCGCTATCGAAGGCATCGAACGCCCCAATGGCTGGCGCGATATCGTGAAGGCTGCGGACCCAAGCGATGAATCCGGCATGATTCGCCGCCTGAATTTCGACTATTACGGTTTCTCCCAGAAATACTGCGGGCGGAAAAGTGACGGCGGACTGGAAATGGACACAGAGGATACCATCAAGGAAATGGAGAAATTCCTGAAGGATCCGGCTTATACTCCCGAGCAGAAACAGATTTTTCATGCTGTTATCATCGGCACCCTGCGTCGCAGCGGAGCCGGTGCTACCCAGCTGAAAGGTGCCGTCATGGAAATGAAGAGACTGGCTCCGGAATCACACATGGGCGTGACGGCTGAGCAATACATCAAGCTCTACGCCTCCGGTAGCAGCAAGAAGTAACGGCAACCGTCGTTTTCCACTTTCATTGCCCCTGCCCCGTATCGGGCAGGGCATTTTTTATTTACTCAGTGCAAGCCACTGCATGATACGCGGGCAGCAGCGCCGCAGCAGGAAGAACAAGGCGCTGCAGATAAACAGAATCACCAGCGGCATATACAGACACTGCACCTCTGTGAACTTGCCGCCATAGGAACCCGTGATAGCCAGGCGCAGGGCGTGCAGCACGATGTAGTGCGTCACATAAATGAAAAACGCAGCCGGTGCCAGCTTCACCACCGCTGTGCAGAAACGCGGCAGATACTGCTCACACAGCGCGCCGATACCCATGGTGCAGCTCACGCCCAGCAACACCAGCGCGCTGCTCTGCACAGGCGGATAAAAGCCGAAGGAGTACACCAGCGGCAGAAGCAGCAGCGCTGCCAGAACCGGCGCCCAGGCATAGCTGCGCACAAAGGCAGTGAACCGCGCAAAATCCGCATAACGGCGAATCCACAAGCCCAGGGAATAGAATCCCAGCGCCAGAATGCTCTCGTATAAACGGAAAGGCAGCCAGCCCACTGACCATGATTTATGGCTGCGGGCGGTCTCCGCATCGCGGGCGCAGAGCACATCACTCCCCGCAAAGCAGAGCAGCACCAGCACCAGCAGCACCTTGGAAGGAATACGCTGCAGCAGCGGGCTGAACAAGGCCAGCAGCATGAGCGTGCGCAGGAACCACAGCGGCACGTTGTCAAAATCCCAGTAGCACCAGTTGAGCAACCCCATTTCACTGGGAATGAGCTCCCACTTGAACCAGGAAAAATCCCCGGCGAGGGTCTGCCCCCAGTGCATCATAGGCTGCAGCAGCAGAATGGAAGCCACCGCCGTCCAGAACACAAAGGGAACCAGCAGCGTGCGGGTGCGTTTCCAGTCCAGCCACTGCCCGGCTGCAGCCTTGTGGGTGAAATATCCCGCTGCCAGGAAGAAGAAAAAAATGAGGCTGCGGTAGTTAAAGAGGTCAATAATGTAGTTGAAGCTGCCATACGGACGATCCACATGGCGCAGCACCACAAAGAATGCCGTCCACACGCGGCAGAAATCAATCCATTGAATGCGTGCAGACGGCATATCTGTTTCAGGGGTGAAATCACTCAGACCTGAGCCTCATCATCGGCAGCCTCAATGGCGCGGCGCATGCGGCGGGTCAGGAAGGGGCGCACCACCAGGCCGTAGCCCAGGTAGCACACAAAGATGAAGGCCGGGGCAATCCACGGGAAGAAGATGAAGGCGCAGATGGCAATGACAGCCATGAGAATGGCCATGGCCGTACCGCGCTTCTCAAAGTTCACGTGCTTGAAGCTCGGGTAAATCACGCGGCTCATCATCAGGATAGCCACCACGGCCATGACGGCAGCCATGATGTACTGCCAGACCGGGGGAATAATGAGGTTGCGATTGGAGGTAAGGTCAATGACCAGGTACATGGTGCTCACCACTGCACCGGCAGCCATGGGCACGGGAAGGCCCACGAAATCCATGCTCTGGTTCGGCTTCTTGGGAGCAGCAGCCATGCAGTTGAAACGAGCCAGGCGCAGGGCAGCACACAGCAGATACAGCACCGCAATGGCCCAACCCAGGTAAGGAATCTCCAGGTTGAACAGCACGGCCTGTGCCAGCAGCATGGACGGAGCAATACCGAAGGACACCACGTCGGCAATGGAGTCGAACTCACGGCCGAAGGGGCCATCGCTCTTGCACATGCGGGCTACGCGACCATCGAGCAGGTCGAAGATGCAGGCAGCAAAGATGAGGTAAGTAGCGTGCTGGTAGTGCACGAATGCCTCTTCTGTACCGGACGGGAACTTCATACCCTCGAAGATAGTGAGGATAGCAAAGAAACCGCACAGGAGGTTGCCGGCCGTAAGCAGGTTCGGCAACACCGGAATCTGGGGTTCATCCGGATAAACCGGGGGCTGGTTATTTGACATATTCTGTGTTTCTATTGGTTAATAAGTTGGTAATCAGGAAAGAGCCTCTGCAGCCTTGGCCAACAGTTCATCCTTGGCAGCAATATCCTTACCGGAGCCGCGGGCCATGTCGGCCTTGCCGCCGCCCTTGCCACCCACAATGGGAGCCAGTGTGCGGATGAGTTCACCTGCCTTCAGGCCGGCAGCCTGAGCTTCGTCGCCGCAGTAGGCACCCAGGGAGAGATTGGAACCGTCATCGCACACCAGGAAAGCGGCAGCGGCATAGTGACGCTTGCGAAGGCCGTTGAACAGCTCGGTGAGCAGTTCGTTACCACCCTCGGCGCATACCACCACGTTGCCACCCGTCAGTTTCTCGGCCAGCAGGGCATCAGCAGCGCCGGCAGCGGCAGCCACCTGGGCCTTCTTCAGCTGCTTTTCGGCTTCGATGGCAGCTTCCTTCAGCTTGTCGCAGTAGGCGTTGTAGTCATCCAGCAGGGCATTGATGGTGGCGATATCCTTAGCCTCGCGCAGCTTCTGGGCGGGCTTGGCATCATTGGAGGGCACGGGAACGATAGCCTGACCCAGATCGGCCAGCTTGCCGTTGGCCTCGGTCAGCTTATCGAGCATTTCCTTGCCTTCGGGAATGCGGGAGGAAACCATATCCTGCACCACGGCATAGGCAGCGGCGCCGGTTGCGGCCTCGATTCGGCGCACACCACTGGCAATAGCGCCCTCGCTCTTAATCTTGAAGAAGCCGAGCTGGCCGGTCGTGGCGGCATGCGTACCACCGCAGAGTTCCATGGACACACCGTTGAAAGCACCGGCCTCACCACCCATCTGCACCAGACGCACCACATCACCGTACTTATCGCCGAAGAACTGACAGATTTCCGGGTGCTTCTTGATTTCGGTCATCGGGTATTCGTTGCAGACCACGGGCAGATTCTCGCCAATCCACTGGTTCACCAGCACCTCCACGCGGCGCAGGTCGGCCTTGGAGATAGCGCCGCTATTCACGTCGAAACGCAGACGGTCGGCATCCACCAGGGAGCCCTGCTGGGCGATATCCTCGCTCACCAGCGTGCGCAGAGCCTTGTGCAGCAGGTGCGTGGCGCTGTGGTGGGATTCCAGGGCGCGGCGGCGCTCCACATCCAGCTGCAGCTCCACGGTATCGCCCACGGCGGGGGTCACACCATCAGCCACAGAGATAAGGTGAGCGCGGGCCTGGCCAATCTGCTGCACACCAATCACCGGGCAACTGTCGCCACCCACGGAGATAGTGCCGCCATCGCTCATCTGACCACCCATTTCAGCGTAGAAGGGAGTCTTGTCGGTGATGACGAAGAGAATACCATCGGCCTCGTGCACCTCAGTCACGGTGGCGGTGGTGGAGTCCTCGGTGTAGCCGGTGAACTCGGTCACCTGCTCGGTCTTAAGGTCGAGAGCGCGCACCACCTGCTTCTTCTGGGCAGCCTTGGCGCGCTGGCGCTGTTCCTCCATGAGGGCATCGAAGCGCTCGCTGTCCACCTCGAGACCACGCTCGCGGGCCATGAGGGCAGTCAGGTCAATCGGGAAACCGTAGGTGTCGTACAGCTTGAAGGCGAAATCGCCGGAAACCTTGCCGCTGGCGGCCACTTCCTTATCGAAGAGTTCCAGACCGCGGTCCAGGGTTTCATTGAAGCTGGTTTCCTCGCGCAGCAGCACTTCCTTGATGGTAGCCTTGCGGCTCACCAGTTCGGGGAATACGCGGCCCATCTCGCCGGCCAACGTGTCCACCAGCTCAGAAAGGAAGGGCTTCTCGAGACCCAGCGTGCGGCCATAGCGCACGGCGCGGCGCAGAATGCGGCGCAGCACGTAGTTGCGGCCGTTGTTGCCGGGCAGAATACCGTCGGCAATAGAGAAGCTCAGCGTGCGGATGTGGTCGGCAATCACGCGGAAGGCCACGCTCTCACGCAGCGTTTCCTTCTGCTCGGGGGTGGCATCCTGCGGATAGATATCCACATACTTGCGACCGGAAATCTCCTCGATACGGCTGAAAATCGGGCGGAAGACATCCGTGCTGTAGTTGGAGACGCGGCGGGAGAAATCAGTGAAGCCCTTGGTGCATTGAATCATGGCGCAGGCGCGTTCGAAGCCCATGCCGGTGTCCACGTGGCAGGCCGGCAGCGGGCGGAAAGTGCCATCGCTCTCGGCGTTGTACTGAATGAACACGAGGTTCCAGATTTCGATGCACTTGTCGCTGTCGCCATTCACGAGGCGGCCCTGGGTGTCGCCCTCAGGGGTCAGGTCCACATGCAGCTCAGAGCAGGGGCCGCAGGGGCCGGTCTCGCCCATCATCCAGAAGTTGTCCTTCACACCGCCGTTCACCACGTGCACCTTGGGGTCCATGCCCTTGGAGGCAAACAGCTCGGCCCACATATCATAGGCCTCCTGGTCGAACTCACCGGGGTCACCCTTCTCCTTGTTCGGGGCGTACACGGTGGCGTACAGGCGCTCCACGGGGAAACCCCAGCGCTCTACGATAAGCTCCCAGGCCCAGGCGATGGCTTCTTTCTTGAAATAGTCGCCGAAAGACCAGTTACCCAGCATTTCGAAGAAGGTGTGGTGGTAGGAGTCCTGGCCCACATCCTCCAGGTCATTGTGCTTACCACCGGCGCGGATGCACTTCTGCGTATCAGTGGCGCGGGCGGGATTCCACGGCGGGGTCCACACACCCAGGAAGTAAGGTACAAACTGGTTCATGCCTGCGTTCGTGAACAGCAGGCCCGGGCTCTGCGGCATGAGCGAGGCGGAAGGCACTACGGCATGCTGCTTTTCCTGGAAAAAGTCGAGGAAACTCTGGCGAATCTGCGCGGATGTCATCATAGCGATGTAAAATGCGATAAAGGTATACTAGTGCACGCCTAGCATACACCGCTTCCTGCCCCATGTAAAGCAAATAAGCTGGTTCAGCCTCTCACACGCGCGGAACAGCGCGTGTTTTCACCTTTCATGCACACCGGAAAACGCGCTTTCATATTTTCGGGACTTCCGTCTACGCCCTTTGAACTTCGCCGAGACAGGAAAGCCCCGCGCCACCAATTAATCACTAATCATTTCCTCATTGCCTTGCGCTCAGCCTCATCCAGCTTTCCGTCCTTGTTGGTATCGTACTTCTCAAGCATACGCTGGTGGGCATCCGGACGGGCATCCTTGCGCTCCGGCATTTTGCCGGCAGCACCCCAGTACGCAGGCTTTGCCGGGCGATCCGGCATCTGCCCACCTGCCCCCCAGTACGCGGAGCGGGTCTGTTCCTGAGCCATAACCGGCACCACCAGGGTAAGAAGCAGCACTATCGTTCTCATGCCGCCATTCTAGCACACCGCAAATCCTCTGCCCAGCACCAATTTCTTGGAAAAGTGGTATTTTTACCCCATTTTTATCTTGGAAAAGTGGCATTTTTGCAGTACTTTTTCCTTGGAAAAGTGGCATCCATGCAATTCACGCACACTTAACCATAAGATATACAATAGCATACACCCCGGCTGAAATGGCCGCCCAACGCGGCTACACCAAAATTGAACAACTTCTCCGCAACGCTCAGAATACCTGATTTTCTCCACCATGTTTTCTTTCTTCAATAAAAACAAGCGTCTGCTGAAACAGGCAGAAAAGGGCAATACCCGGGCTGTACTCCGGCTGCTGGCCAGAGGAGCCGATGTCAACGCTACCGATGAGGATGGTTTCTCACCCCTGATTGAGGCTCTGCGCTGGCAGCACCAGGACACAGCCGAGGCGCTCATATCAGCCGGGGCAGATGTGAACCACCATGACACCCTGCATGGAGAGACGCCGCTCACCATTGCCGGCTGGAACGGTCTGACCAAAGCAACAAAGCTACTGCTGGCCGCTGGAGCAGAAGTGAATGCGACCAACAAATACGGCACAACTGCCCTGATTTCTGCGGCCCGGTGCGGCCACACCGAGGTCGTGCGGTTGCTGCTGGCAGCAGGGGCAGATATCCACGCCCGCTGCCAGGATGGCAATGCATTGAGCGTAGCCCTTTCTCTGCACCACCAGGAAACAGCCGAGGTGCTGAAGGCCGCAGGGGTCACCCTGAACCTGATGGAAGCCGCTTACTGTGGGCAGCGTGACCTTGTGCGCCGGCATCTGGCCGAGGGTGCCGCCCCGGATGAAGGAGCAGCCATCGTGAGGGCGGCTTTCGGGGGACACACCGAAATTGTCCGCTTACTGGTGGAAGCCGGAGCCGATATAGATGCCCAGGATGCCATAGAACAGATGACTGCCCTGCACCACGCAGCCCGCTGGGGGCACACCGAAATGGCAGAGCTACTGCTGAAAGCCGGGGCACGCGCCGATATCCGGGACAAAGACCGCTTCAAAGCCCTCGATATCGCCGTGTGGAGCGGCCGGGCAGAGGTGGTTCGCCTGCTGCTCGCTCATCGTCAGCCGGACGTGAATGTTCGCATTGGCGGCTTCTGCCTGTTGCATTGGGCCGCATCTAGCGGCGACACCGAGATTGTGCGCATGCTGCTCCAGGCCGGTGCCGATGTGCATGCCAGAACGCTCATCTTCCATGAAACTGCGCTCAAGCTGGCGCTCAAAGCCGGGCACCGGGAAACCGCCAAACTTCTCCGCTCCGCCGGTGCTAGTGAGTAAGGCAACAATAGGCCCCGCCAACTGGCGGGGCCTATTGTTGAAAGCCGGGTCACATCTGCGGGCTGCAAAATGCCGCAGAAGAACTTGCAGCTGATGTCATTTCCGCTTCTGCCGTTCCAGAACACGGTGGGTATCATTGGCAATTTTGTGCAATCTACCTTTGATATACAGCATCGTACTCCCCTTGTAGAAATAAACTTCCCGATGAGGAGAAACGCGCTCCAGCTCCTGATGATGCAGCCCTGAGCGTCCCGGGCCATAGTGAACAGAAGTATTGCGGGCGAATTCCACCACCCAGCCGCTGGCAGGAGCTACAAAGATACCCACAGGAGCCTTACACCAAGCCTTCAATCCATTATCAGAATCAAAATGTTCCAGATAGTCCTGAATGGCTGCAGCATCATCCAGTCTGCCACTGCTGCCCAGCTTTTTCATCTGACCCTCAAGGGCAGATTTGAGCTTACTGCGGGATTTAGCCATGGCCTTATCCATGCCAATCCAGAATTTTTCTTCCTCGCCAGAGACAATGTCCTCAGCTTTGGCACCAACGGCCGCCCCAGCTTGTAAATGCGAGCACTTTCCACCGTCAGCTAATGGAAAACGGCCCAGCTGTTTGTCTTTTTCATAAAACCAGCATTCCTTGTCATCAACGATAACAAAATCACGCCCAGCGTAAGTAACGCGTCTCATCTGTCCCCGGGAGTCCTCCAGACAGCCGGAGTGAAACTTGTATTGACCACCCTGCGAATCCACCCACTGGTAACGTTTGAAAAAGTCCGGCAACTCTACCTTACCAGCTGCAGAATCCTGCAGTTTCTCGCCGGATTCAACTGCAGCCGCATATTCAGCAATTTCTTTAGCAGCAACATAATCACCCTTTTCCTGCAAGATTTGTTTCTGTTTATTCAACCTTTCCAGAAAATCAGATTTCCGCTTCTGAAATACCTTATCATATCGTTTACCGTAGGCGGCTACCGTTTCTTCAACGCATGCCGGCGGAGTGGGGATATCCATGGCCCCGCTCCAGGAAAACGTGATGAACAGTGCAGTGAATATTCGTAGCATTTTCATAAGCCCTATGGTAGCAAATAAATAGCATTCATTCAATACTTTTTGTGAAAAGCCCCTTCAGAGGGGAAACTGAAGCCCCGCCAGCTGGCGGGGCTTTTTGTTGAGGGCTTAGCTTACATCTGCGGGGCGGCGGGAGCCGGCGCAGGCGCGGGGGCGGGCACAGGAGCCACGGCCTGGCGGATATTGTTCAGCGCATCGAAAAGCGGGCTCACGGCATCGCTGCCCACAAGGATGTGCGGGAACCTGATTCTATCCAGGTTGCGGATGGTCTCCATGCGGATGATATTCTCACCGATAGCCTCGTTGAGCGCCTTCTTACCGGCAGCTTCCAGAATCATACCTTCGGATTCAGCCTTCTTCATAGCCACGATGGCGGCGGCTTCCTGCTGCTTGGCGTAAAGCTTGGCATCGGCCTCAGCCTTGGCGCGGAGCAGCTCACCCTGAGCCTCCTGGTTCATGCGGTTGGCCTTGGCACGACCTTCGGCCTCGGCGATTTCCTCGGAACGCTTGGCAATTTCGAGCATGATAGCCTGGCGCTCATACTCCTGGGTAGCCTCCACCTTCTTGGTGATGCCGGCAGTCACACTCTCTGGTGGCAGGGTGGAACCAATAGTCACGGATTCCACAATGAAGGGAGTACCCTCCAGCTGCTTGCGCAGGCTGCTTTCCACCATCTTGGTAATCTCGGGGATACGGGCGGGAGCTTCCAGACCTCGGAACTGAGCGATAGCCGTACGCACGGCGGTGCGGAAAGGCTGGCAGATAAAGGAATCGTAGGCATCCTTGGCAATCTCGTCAGGGTTATTCGGCACATCGGCAATGGCACCGTAATTCTCCACGAACTCCTTAACCTTATTGGCATCGATGCGGTATACAAGGTAGGCCTCGGCCTTCATCTTGAGCTGGTCGGCTGCGCGGATATCATCAAACCCTTCTGTCATGGTGTACGGAGTTACACAAATCGGAATAGACTTCTGGCGCCACACATAACCGGTACCACCCGGTCCCTTGATAACACTGCGGAATTCCTTGATACCGAAAATCGGATTCGTGTACACATAAGCGGCATAACCGCCATCCACCTTTTCGTTGGAGCAATTAGTGGCAACCACCAGCCCTGCACCACCAACAATGAGGAGTACCCCTACACCAATGGTAGACCAGAGACCTGCTTTCTGAGTAGTTGTATAAACCTTTGACATAGAACATCTGTTTACCACAGACCCCGCGTACTGTCAACTCCTAAATCCGCTTTCCCTGTTTCTTCAGCGTACCTGTAGAACGTCAGAAGCAGAACGCAGCCCCCACGCCTCAAGCGCCGCCTCAAGCGAGGAAAACTGCTCATACCCCACATTCACACCGTGAACATTGCGTACCCGGCGCACCTCCGACACATCAAACCGCACGCCACCAGCATCCACATAGGCACCGTCCGCACTCTCAAATCGCGCATAATACATCATAACTCTGTCAGGATATCAAAACCATGAGTAAAAAAAGCTTTATCCCCGGCAACGGAACACATAGGCTGTACCATATAGAACTGCCTGGGCCATACATCATTACAGTACCAGAAAGAAACAATATCACTACTGGTACTTTCCCCTTTAATCCGGATTTGCATCTGCTGCGCTAAATACTTGGAGGGCCAGTTCGGCATCTCAGACCGTCCGGAGCCGAGTGAAGAATCCATCGTAAGATAATTATCTGCCGCATACGCTTCCGCATACTCGAAAAAACGCTCTGCACTCGGAAAAGCTACAATTTGCTTCGGGTGTTGCTGATTACACACACCGTATAATGACGGACCTACATAAGTGTCGACAACGGTACCTAAATACATAGCATCCACGATACCAACCTCCCATGTACCCCAGTTCAGGATATTGGAGCCATTACCATCAGATTCTCTCCAGCTTACATTCTCTATTCGGCCACCTGCCCGCATCCCCTCCGTCCAGAAAGGATGAAGCAAATCGGACGATTTCTCTTTAAGAATGAGCGTTGTGTGATTAACCCGCACAGAATGCGCCGGCCAATACGTCCCGACCACCTGCGAATCGGCATCCTGCGCAAAGCAGCCGCCCATCATACATAATCCCGCAGCAATCATTGTTTAAGAGAATAAGCAAGGTTCGCCAGAACGGTGGAAGCATCCACCTGCTGCAGAGCCACTACAAACGTGAAGCCCTCCATCATCGCCGGTTCGCCGTACAGCCAGGTCACGCCCGCCAGCTCCACCGGCACCGCCGTCTTCAAATAACAGGTCATTACCTCATTCTTCCATGGAGCCGCTTGCACAGATATACTGCTCTGTGCCTTGTTATCGAACCATGTGGCATGGCTGATAGTCAGAGATGCCGCTGAAAGAAGCAGGACAGGTTCCCCCGTAGCAGAAAGCATTGCCCCCGCAGATGAACCTCCCTGCATGCCCCTGCCACGGGTAGGCAGCATGCTAGCCGCATCACAGGAAAGAACCACTTCCGCGCCATCTGCCGTAAACTCAGTAGGCACACCGGCGGGAACCGTACATATCAGGGAACCATCAGTACGCGTTACAGAGCACACCTCCGGTGAGCTCACTTCGTACCTCCACATATTTATCGTATTTAATTGCTGAGACATAATCATCCATTCTGTTTTGTCCCCTCCTTTACAAAGGGGAGATGAACACCATCATTTAGAGTTCAGTCACCTGGCTTCCAGGCAACCCTGCCACGCAGTGTACCAGAAAGACAATGTATCGCAACCATTCGCGCCCCTGCGGTACTGCGTTCCACCAGAAACGCAGTAACCTGAAGCTGAGTCCCAGAAGAATGATTATTTACAAACACGCAAATCCCTGCACTGCCGTAGCAATGCAGGGATTTGGAGAGAGACGATTTCAGAGGTAGGACCTAATCAGAAATCGTAACGGACACCAACATTGCCACGGAAACCGGTGTAATCCGGGCGAACGGTCAGGTCAACATCGGCAAAGAGGGTGGTCTGCATCTGCACAGGGATGGAAAGACCAGCACCCAACGAGTAACCCGTGCCAGTAGTATCTGTGCTGCACACCGTGTTGAATACACCACCGGCCATAGCCACATCGGCTTCATCTGTAGCATCACCGAAGTCCTGCGTCAGCTGAGCACGGAGTTCCAGCACAGCGTTGCGGTCAAAGATAGTCTGGTAAAGCACACCCTGGTAACGAAGACCAACACCCACCGTACCGTAGGTCAGGGAAGCACCGTCATATTCCAGACCAGCATTGCCGATAGAACCACTTTCGGTGTAGGAATCAACCTTGGCAGAAGTAATGCTGGCATTGACGAGCGGCTGAATCACATGAGTGAACTCATCGTTCAGGCCAATGGTGTAACCCAGTTCGTAGTATGCGGAGAAAGTAGAGCCTTCCGTCATACCGTTGGCCTTGTAGCCACCCACATTGCGGTCCAGGTTCATGTCGTTCATACCGGCAGTAAGAATGAGCATCTGCACCCAGCGCTGGCTCTGGTGGCGGGCATAGAAGTTGATATAGCAGGCATCATTGTTGCCGGAAGCAGCATCGGCACTGTCCACATCAATCTCACCGTAGGTAGCGGTGAAAGCCATACCCAGAACCACGTTCTCGGTCACGTCTATATTTGCACCCACGGTAGCACCCCAGGTGTCATAATCATAACCGGGGCCATCATCACCACTGTTGGAGGAAGTGAAGCTGCCTTCAGCCTGTGCCCAGGCCTGAATACCGGCGGACTCGCCATCGTATCTGCCACCCATCTGGATAATGCGGTTACGAAGGCCACTCTGCACATCCTGAATACCGCGGCGCTGAGAATCAGCCAGCACGGCAATGGAAGCACCGGAAATGGAATCCAGCAGCGTCTGGCGATCCTCCAGAGAAGTGTGCATCACATCACCCAGCTGGTCATGCAGGCCCGTGACGGCCTTATCAGGAGCTGTCTCCAAGGCATATTCGAGAGCTGCCATCGTATTGACACGCTGCTCGGTATCCGTCAGCTCATTCTTGGCGTTCTCCTCCACGCGGCAACCGGAGATGGTGATGGTGTCGCCATCCACCTGCACCGTAGCCTCCGTGTATGCCTGCACATAGAGCTCAAAATCGTCCGGGTTGACCGCTTCCAGAGTATTGCCCTCAGTGGCATTCATCAGAACATACACCTCGCCATCCTCATCGAACTCAAGTTTCGTCGTGGCATCAAGCACCATGTCCGTAATCTTGAGTGCAGTACCGGTAGCAGTATCACTCAGCTCACCGCTGAACACCATGGAATCGTAATTACCGGAGACAGCAAAGGCATCACCCTCAGCGCCACCGAAATTACCGGCATAAGAGTCAGAACGCAGCACACTGATGTTCTTCAGGCTGGTAGCTCCATGGCTCTTGTAAGTATTCTTGATAAGGGAATTACTAATGCTCGTATCAGCGCTGGTGGAAAGCACGCCCTCATTGGTAATACCAGAGAGTTCAGCTTTACCGGTAATGGTAAGATTACCCTTCACTGTAGCGCCGGAGAACACGATATTGTTACCCATGGTGGCACCGTTCTCTGTCTCAAGAATACCGGTGGCAACAACAACACTGTCATCCGCGATATTGATGCTATCAGCCTTGAGTGAGGAGAACTGAAGCACATTGATATGGGATTCCTCAGTCGTTTCTCCCTCCTCAGCAACTGTAGCAACAGGAACGTGCGTGAATGAGAAGCTCGTGGCAGCAGTCTCACCAGTGGTAAGCAGACCGTCTGCCTCAATTCCATTCTTCACATTCAATCCGGCAGCAGACAGACTGTATCCGCTGGGCAGCACCAGCGTATCAGCACCCAAGGTGCCGGCAGAGGCAATGACGCCCGCACCGCGCATGGGGTCAATCTGAACAGTGCCACCACTATTGGTCATATTGGTCGCGATGGTCTCATTGCCAATGATGAGCTCGGAACCACCCATGGTCGTAGCGGCTACACCAGTGCTGCAGTCAGCAGCGATACGAATTACCGTATCGGCTGCAATAGTACCGGCTACAATGCCATCCATGCCTATATAGACACCATCCTTGAGCAGCGGAGTGGCGGCCTCTTCTGCAGCCACAACCGGGGTATCCTCTTCCGTTTCCTCTGTCTCAGGCTTCTTGTGGGAAATCTGGATATTCTGGTAGCTGCTCGTGGTGGTCTCAACACCGTTTTCATCACGCACAACGTTACCTTCTTCATCCAGCACTGGTTCGTCAACGCTGAGCTGACGGGTCACGAAGCTGGATGTAATGCTATCTGCATTCAGCTGAGCAGCAGCATTATCAGTATTCCAGACATTGACACCATAGCCTGCCGTCAGGGAGGCAAACTCGCCCACGCCGCGCATCTCTACAGAACCACCGATAACGGTCTCACCGGAAACCTTCACGGTTGTCACCAGGTTATTCACCACCGGCACCACTACAGCTTCATTCTTATTCTTCGTTTCCGGGTCATCCTCCCCAACGACAATCGACGTAGCAGGAAGTTTGACCTCCAGCTGCCCCGGGGCATAAAGAGAACCGGCCTCCAGATAACCGGACTGCACGGTCACATGGGTACCGGCTTCCACCTTACCGCTGGCCTTGACGATGGCATCCACCTTGATTTCACCGTCAGCAATCAGCTCTTTAGCACTGAGACGAGAGTAGACAACCTCTGCAGAAAGCGGCTTACCCTTCTTGTCCTTTTCAGTAACAACATACTCCCGACCATTGAATGTCAGGTTGCCTTCCTGGTTCTCCAGCGTACCCACATAGGAAGTCTTCTGTTTCTGCACACTGCCGTGCACCTGCACATTCAGAGCCCCCATCTGATTGTTATCATCCGGATTCTGCTTCAAACGGGTAATGCGGGTGGTATTGGTATCATTGCCATTGCCAATGGTAGCAGTACCCAGCACCACCGTTACACCGTGAGTGCCGATAACCTCAAGCTCAACATTGGTATTGGCGCCCAGCGTGTGGAATGTCATATAACGCTCACCGGCAGCAATATCCGGCTGAATAATGAAACTGGGGCGATCTTCGTCTTCCTCATCATCCTCGCCAAGGTCTGTATCATCCTCTACCAGATCATCATCTTCCGTCAGATCATCATCTTCTGTCAGGTCATCGTCCTCACCAGCCAGGTCGTCATCTTCCTCCTCATCTTCCTCTTCAATGACAGGAGGCTCAAAGGTAACAGGCAGGTCAACGGAGTGCACTGCATTCGTGTTCACAACAAAACGCACGGTGCCATCACCCACAGCATTGACGGTGGCATCTGCACCGATAATCGTAGAATTCACCACTGTTTCCGCCACCGTAAGAGTAGCTCCCGCATACGCACCGAAGCCAACGCCGGTTTCTGCGGTCTTACCCTGGGGATCGGGGCTGGCCCATGTGGGGTTCTTATAAGTATACTCACCGCTGGTCAGCCAGATAACACTCTCGTTACCAATAAACTTGACACGTTCCGTCTCCCCCATGGCGCGGCTGAATCCGGAGATATTATCATTGTAGCGACCCTCCAGCAGGTAGGCAATACTGGTGTTGCCATAAATACACCAGGCAGGGGTATTACCGGGAGTCTGCAGTGTTGCCGAAATCGTACCGCCTTCTGCCACATTAGAGAAAGCACCACCAGCCGTATTGCCGGAGGTATCCTTCTCCGGATCTTCGATACACAGGAAGTCTTCCTGCATCTTGTAACGGTCCAGAATAACACGCCCGGTATTGTGGGAGCTAAGCTCCTTGATTACCTCATGGCTATCCTCATTGGAAAGCAGGTAGGCAGACTGCAGAGTCAGCGCACCATATCGTTCACCGTCAATATTGTAGATACCGCCATCGGCATCCCAGGACAGGGTCAGGCGGAAGCTCACCAGTTCATCACCCACGTCTTCTACATCCCACTTCTGCTCCACATTGAACAGACGGACATCATGTTCGGGACCATCCGCCGTCTCCTTGTCTGATGTCATCAGGCGAACGTTACCGTCGAGGTCAAGAATAATGGAGCAGCTCTCCGCAACCTGGAGCGAAATATACTCTTTCCCGGTATCCGTGGGGCGGCCGTTATGCAGTGTGAAAGATGACGTACCAAAAATCAAGGAACCAATACCGTACTCATCATCATCAACAGTCGGCCCGATATTGTATGCATCAATCGTGAGCGTCCAGTCATTTTCGCGGGCATTGAAGAAATTGTCCTCCGGGTCTGTGCTCAGCGGATCACGGAAGCTGAAGTTATCATCTTTCGTCTCTTCAGGATTGAGCGGGTCCTGATAAGTAATCGAATTGTGCAGGAAATTAGCATGGGTCTGCGTAGCATGCTGGAAGTAGGTGTAGTCATACACTGCACCATTGGTGACCTGAGCTGTGGCAGGAGAAGCAACAGCCGCAGACAATACTGCCAGGAGAGCAGCGCGAAGTCTCTTGGGAAGATGGAGTTTCATGATTGTTGATGGGTGATAAAAACGGATTGCGGCAGGTGCCGCTCATTACACACTCTACCAAATACCCCTTGCCAAGGCAAGGTCAAAATGAATACTGGCAGGAAAAAGCAAAAAAAAGCCGTCCAATCAGGCGTCCAGCGCGTAGCGCGCCGCGGCCACTGCCAGAAATACGGCCGTTTCCACACGCAGAATAATAGGACCCAGGCTCATAGGCAGATACCCGGCCGATTCTCCGGCCGCATATTCCGCAGGAGAAAAATCGCCCTCCGGACCAATCAGGAGCACACAGTCCCCCTGCCCGGCAGCACGAGCCTGCTCCAGCAAAGTACGCAGAGGGCGGGCATGCGGCACAATAGCACACTGCAGTTTCAGCGCAGGCAAATCAGACCGCTGCAGGAAAGAAGCATAGGACTGCGGCTGCTCCACCACCGGGAGCATATTCACCCCGCATTGCTTGCAGGCCTCCAGCACAGTGCGGCTCCATTTGGCGGTTTTAGCTGCGGCATCCCGGGTGTCGAGGCGCACAATGGTCCGCTCTGTGATAAGAGGAATAATACGCTGCACGCCCAATTCCACCGCTTTCTGGACAATAAGATCCATATTACTCCCCTTGGGCACAGCCAGAGCCAGCGTAATTCCCGCCACAGGGGGCATATCCGGCAGCGGACTCAACTCTGCCAGCGACAAAAGACTACTACCGGCGGTTGAAGCAATGCGCCCCACTGCAGCCTGTCCGCAGCCATTAAATACCTCGCACTCATCCCCCACACGCAGGCGCATAACTTTCAGTGCATGACGAGCCTCCTCGCCCTCAATATCGAGCGCGGCACCAGCTGAAAGAACAGCCCCGGGGGCATAGCACCTGTGCATGGAAAATGAAGCAGATTAAAGGTTTATTTAAGGAAGCGAGCCGCCCTCTTGCGGAAATCAGCCACTTCCGGCTGGTTGCTTTCCTTGAGCGTCTCCCCGAAGGCGCGCAGTGCCTTTTCCTGAGAAGAGGAAAGCTTCGTGGGTGTTTCCACCTGCACCTCAACCATCAAGTCACCACGGCCGGAGCCTTTCAGACTGGGCATACCCTTGCCTCGAACACGGAAAATGGTATTACTCTGAGTGCCGACAGGCAGCTTGAGCTTGGCCGGGCCATCCAGCGTGGGAACCGTCATTTCACCACCCATCACCGCATCCATGAAAGGAACGGGCATCGTGCAGTGCAGGTCCATGCCATCGCGGCTGAAGATATCATGCGGCTTCACCTCAATGAACACATAAAGATCACCGGTTTCACCGCCATGGGTACCGGCATCACCATTGCCGGTGGAGCGCAGCTTGGTGCCGGTGTTCACACCGGCGGGCACGCGCAAGGAAATCTTGACATCCTTGTGAACACGTCCCTCACCGTGGCACTTGGAGCAGGGATTACTGATAGTCTGCCCGGCCCCCCGGCAGGTGGGGCATGTGCTCTGCTGCACAAAGAAACCACTCTGGCGGGTCACCACCCCCGTACCATGGCAAGTGGGGCACTGCTGGAACCCGGCACGGCCATCCTTGGAACCTGTGGCGCCACATTCCTCACAGGGAACCAGACGCTCCACCTCCAGGGTCTTGGTGCAACCTTCAGCAGCTTCCTCCAGCGTGATTTCCAGATCTGTACGCAAATCAGACCCAGGACGACGCGGATCTGCCTTGCGGCGAGCACCGCCACCCATGCCGCCGAAACCACCAAATGCCCCGCCAAATATCTGCGAGAACAAATCGGCAGGGTCCGTAAAGCCACCGAAACCACCTGCTCCACCAGGGCCACCCATACCGCCATTCTTGAACGCCTCATGCCCCATGCGGTCATACGCGGCGCGCTTATCGGCATCACTTAACACCTCATACGCCTCACCCAGTTCCTTGAACTTCTCCTCCGCTTCCTTATTGTCCGGATTGCGGTCAGGGTGATACTTCATGGCCAGCTTGCGGTAGGCCTTCTTAATGGTGGCATCATCCGCATTGCGGTCAATGCCCAGCACCTCGTAATAATCCTGTGCCATAACGATCGATACGTTAAAACTTATGCCTCCGGCGCAGCAGATTCCTTAGGTGCAGCCGTCACCACATTCACCGGGCGCAACAGACGACCACGCAGGTTATAACCCTTGCGCAGAATGCGGATAATGCTGCCCTCCGGCTGGTCGCTCGGTTCACTCATGATAGCTTCATGCACATTGTGATCAAACTCCTGACCGGGAGCGCAGTCGATAGCCTCTACCCCCTGAGAGGAGAGGAAATCCGCCAACTGCTTCTGCACCATGCTCATGCCAATGTAAATCATGGAACTGGTATCCTGCTGAGCCATCTGCATACCCATTTCAAAATTATCAATCACCGGCAGAAGTTCCTCCAGCAGACCACGGTTGGCATACTTGGTAAAATCCTCGCGGTCCTTCACGCAGCGCTTACGGTAATTATCATACTCTGCAGCCGTGCGCAGCGCCATTTCGCGCCATTTGGTCAGTTCATCTACAGGCTGCTGCTCTTCTGCCACCTGCGGCTCAGGCGTATCAACGAGCTCTTCTTCGGGTGCGGGCTTTGTCTCTTCCTCGTTCATGCCCCATATCATACGCCATGTGTCAATCCCGGTCAACCCCCCGCGTGTGACAGTAAGCCAACAATCAACGCGGCGGAGTAGTGCATGCTGCACGTACTCGCAAAAAACCGCCCCCGGCATGGTAAGCACGGAGGCGGTTCAGGAGAACATGCATGTTCGCTTACAGCACAGAAGCCAGGGCTTCTTCTGCCAGGAGCTTGCAGTTACGCAGGTCCAGCTTGCCGGTGGGAAGAATCGGAATGGCTTCCACAGGAACAATGTACTTCGGAGCCCAGAGGGTGGGCATCTGACGCTCAGCCAGAGCAGTGCGCACATGCTGCAGAATAGCCTTTTCCTCAGAGCTGCGCTGGTGTTCTTCCAGAGCAGAGAGCAGCACCAGAGCTTCGCCCTTCTGCGGGTCGGTTACACCGGTGATGGCAATCTGCACACCGCCTTCAGCCGTGGGATCAATGGAGAAGATATCCGTAAGCGCCTGTTCCACACCTTCGTGGGGCACCATTTCGCCACCAATCTTGGAGAAGCGGGAAAGACGGCCACCCAGGGTTATGAAGCCGTTGAGATCCATGCGACCGATATCGCCGGTCTTGAACCAGCCATCCTTGAACAGCGTGGGATTCAGCTCAGACTTGCCCACATAGCCGGTGAACACGTTGGCACCCTTGAACCAGATCATACCCTGCTCTGTGAGCGGCAGTTCCTTGGAATCATCATCCACATCGGTGATGCGCACGGCAATACCGGGCAGCGGAATACCAATGGTGCGGGGCAGATGCCCGGGCACATAGAAGGCAGACTCGGGAA
This sequence comes from Akkermansiaceae bacterium UBA3385, assembly GCA_002358905.1. Lineage (GTDB taxonomy): Bacteria > Verrucomicrobiota > Verrucomicrobiia > Verrucomicrobiales > Akkermansiaceae > Akkermansia. Next base: position 14,107 of record DEPT01000073.1, on the reverse strand, counting down.
TCATGGGTGCATTCGGCATATTCACCGCACACACCGGGGAAGCTTCCGTCAGGCCGTAGCCTTCCAGCAACGTCACGCCACAGCGTTCCTGGAACTCACGTTCCAAATCAGCCTGCAGCTTCTCTGCACCCACAATGAAGTAATGGACAGCAGCAAAGGTATCCTTATCAGCACGGCGCAGCATGGCACGGGCGAAAGTGGGAGTTGCGCACACAACAGTCAATGCATAGCGCTTGCACAGTTCGCACAGACTGCGGGCATCCGTCGGGTTCGGGTAGGCGCAGAAACTGTAGCCGGTAAGCAGCGGCAGCATCATGGTCACCGTAAGACCGAAGCTGTGGAAAATCGGAAGACTGGCCAGGAATTTTTCCTCTGTCAGCGGAATTCGGTTGGCGCACTGGGCCACATTGGCCAGCAACATGCGGTGGCTGAGCACCACGCCCTTAGGCTCACCACTGGAACCGGAGGTGAAGAGCATCACTGCTTCATCATTGTTGCGACGTGCATCAGTATCGAACATCTTGCAGATGACACTGGCCGGAGCAGCCTTTGCCATGAGTACATTGGTAATGAGCGTCTTCTTGTTCAATCCCTTGAGAAGATCTTCCACAATGATGAGCTGATCCTCCGGCGGCCATGGGAAGGTATCCAGCTTCTGCATGAACTTGCGGGCGGTAATGAACGTCTTGAGACCAGCCTGGCGCACAGTGCTTTCAAAGGCAGCCTTGGAGGATGCATAGTTGATGAGCACCGGAGTCACACCTGCAAGCAAGCAACTGAGAGTCGCAATGGTACCACCAGGGCCGGGAGGCAGAATCACACCCATGCGCTTATCACCGCGATCCTTGAGAATCTTGGCCACCGTCATGGACACACCCAGCACCTTGAAGAACGGCAGAGTGCTATGGGTCATACCATCGATGATTTCTGCCTTGGGATTGGCCTTCATGGATTTAACCAGTGCGGTGGCCAGAGAACCGCGCAGCAGGGGCTGTGCAGAATAAATTTCAGCACTGCGCTGCAGCCAGGCTGCCAGAAGGCGTTCACCGGTCTTCGGGCCGGGATGCAGCTGAGGCAGAATACTCAGTTCTTCACTGTACCCCGCCTTGGGCTCACTGCGGAAGAGATCCTTCACCGAGTCGCTGTAATAACCTACGAAAACAGGTACGGGCGAAATGTGCAGACTGCCCACCGTGGAAAGGAAGGGAGACGGCACGTCTGCGTGGCAGCCGCGGGTCTTACTTACCACACCCGGCAGGAACACCACGCTGTTCCCCTGGTGCATCTGGTCCAGAATCTGCTCACGAACGGCACGAGATGTCGTTTTACGGAAGTCGAAATATTCAATATGCACCTTCTTCTTGGAGAGATACTCCATCACCTCCGGGTGTGGAGGAAAAGTCGGATCCACCAGATAGCACACTTTACCGTCCAGCAGTTTATGCAAGGCCTTACCCACCGCCACACTCAGACGGTTCGGCATGTAGAAACCGGGGCTCACAATGTTTTCCTCACCAGTCACATTGACCGGATTGCCTTTAAGACTCAGCAGACTTACCATAATGTATATTGTTATAAAAAGTTCCAGATGCGATTAACTGGTTTGCAAAAAAAGCCGCCCGACTGAATCTCGCAGCGGGCGGCTTCTCTGCCCACAGACTCTATGCTAGCATATTGTCTGCGCTATTTCCAGCGTAAAACGCTGTGATTGATTAGAATTTGTAGGTTGCGGCGACATCACCCACCACTGCAAAGCGGCGGAAGGGCACATAATCGCCACCGAACACCTTGGCGTGGGACTTCTCGTTGGCCTTCATACCACCCTTACCCAGCCAGTTGAAGCTGACAGAGGGAGTCAGAATGAAACTCTTGGCATCATCCACAAACCAAGGCGTGGCAAGCTTCAGCCAGAATGCCTGAGTACCGTTAGAGCAAGCATTGTGGGAGGATTCGTAGAAGTTAGCAGCCCAGCTCATACCGAACTCCAGCATACCGGCAACGATAATGTCCTCGGGGCTGCCGATGATGGGAGCCTTGAAGCGGGCGTGAGCCTCGAACCACCAACCCTGCACGGTGTCGAAGGTGCGGGCGCAGTTCAGGTCAGCGGAGAACCAGGCAACAGGAGTCACCTCGAAGTTCATGAACAGCTGCTGCATCTTGGAATCCTTCTGGTGGTCGAAGTGCTTAGCCACCACACCGGCGATACCACCGTGAACGTAGTCGTGACCGAAAGCAACATTCCAGTAGTTACGGGTGTACTTGGCGCTGTTGCGAACGAGGAATTCGTTCTCAATATTCTTGGCGCCCATCTTCTTATTGGACTGGTAAGCCTGCTCGTATGCAGCATCGAGCTGAGCATTCTCCACTGCACCGGAAGCCCAGGCCTGACCATAGGTCATACCAGGAGCAACCTGGGTGTTCAGAGCAGGATTGCTGGCAGCTGCCATCTGAGCAAAGGAGCTCTTCGGCAGTACGGCGCCAAACTGATCACGAGTCATCGTGGGGTTACCGTAAAGAGTGTGGCCGGAGAACGGAGCCTTGTAGGAAATGGCACCATTGTAGCTCCAGAACCCTTCAGAACCGAAATCGTAAGCCAGCTGAATAGCACCCATACCATAGCCTTCACCCTGCACTACAGATGTGGTCGGAACATAACCATGCAGCGTATAGGCAGTACCACCACCAACGTGCACAGCGCCGCTAAGACGCTTGAAATCCTGAGGAGCGGAAACCTGGAAGTTATCAGCGGTGGCTTCACCAGCAAATGCGGTACCCATCAGGGCAGCAGCCATCATTGTAATAAGGCTCTTTTTCATATTTGGTATGTATTTCGTTGTTTTGTTTGAAGGGAACCAGCCTACCCGCAGGTTTAACCCTTGGTGCGGCTCCGCGGCCATCTTACCGGATAACTAGAGTATGGTCAAGATTAAAATATAGACCATACTCTAGCTTTTGAGTGAATTTTGATTATTTTTATCAGTTTTTTATCCATGTTTGGGATATTTTGGGTATTTTTAGTAAAATTAAGACACAGAATGACACATTTTCTTAAAAATATGACAAAAAGAGAGAATTTCTAGCCGACAAAGAACGATACCGTTCACCGAACTGTTGCGGGCATTGAATTCTACTTACCCAGGCAGAAGGTAGCGAACACGCGTGTAAGGATATCTTCGGTATCAATCCTGCCGGTAATAGAACCGAGGGCATCGAGAGCAGCACGAAGCTCCACATCCACAAATTCGGGAGATTCCCCTGCGAGCAGAGCTATGCGGGCGGCATGCAAATAATCCAGGGACTGCTGCAGAGCATGACGATGACGTGTATTGATGGCTGCGAGTGAATCCCTTTCTCCGGAATCTTGCAAGAAGAGCTTTTCCACGGCTTGCTCCAGCTCAGCATGTCCGGAGCGCTGGTAACAGGAAATGCGAATGGCGGCTCCCTCAGCCTCCCAGTCCGGATGAGCGGGCAGGTCGCACTTGTTCAACACCAGAAGATGATGCGCCCCGGATGAGAGCAACTGCAAATCCTGACGTGGTGCCGTAATATCCGCCACTTCCAGAATGAGGTCAGCCTCGGCACCAGCACGGCGACTGCGCTCCATACCGGCACGCTCAATGGCATCTTCACTTTCATGCAGACCAGCCGTATCAATCAGGCGCAGTCGCAGACCACCCAATGCCACACTTTCCTCAATCGTATCCCGCGTGGTGCCTGCAGTACTGCTCACTATAGCACGCTCATACCCCAGAAGCATGTTCAGCAAGCTGGATTTGCCGACATTGGGAGCACCAACAATGGCAGTGCGTATTCCCTCGCGCAGCAGACGCCCCTCATCTGCCGTGGCAAGGAGGCGGCGCACAACACTATCCACCTCATTCAACTGTGCCATGAGGGTATCCGTTGTATCAGGAGCAATATCTTCTTCCGGGAAATCAATGTAGGCTTCCACATGGGCTGCTACATTGATAAGCACATCTGCCGCGGCTGACACCTGACTGCCAATAGCGCCCTGCAGTTGGTTCTGCGCGGCCCGCAAGGCAAGATCGCTACCGGCAGAGATAATATCCATAACCGCTTCCGCCTGGGTAAGGTCCAACTTCCCGTTCTCAAACGCGCGGCGAGAAAATTCTCCTGGTTCCGCAGGTCGCGCCCCACATTCCAGCAACCGCTCCAGCACACGGCGGGTTACCAGCATGCCCCCATGGCAGCTCAGCTCCACTGTATCCTCACCGGTAAAACTGGCAGGACCGGCAAAATAGGTTGCCACACACTCATCTATGACGCGCCCGCGCGCGTTCCGCACGCGCACGTATGTTGCGTATCGCGGTTTCAGCAACTTGTCAGACGTGCAGCGCCGAACGACATTCAACGCCTCTCCCCCGCTCACTCGGATAAGGGCAATGGCACCTGTGCCCGGTGCTGTCGCGATAGCGGCTATCGTGTCGTTCTGCTGCATGAGACATATTGTTTCACAGATTGTAGCGGCACGCAACCCAAAAAAAATGTTTCTTCCGGCACCCCCCTTCACCAGCGACTCTCATCACATCATATCCGAGATACTTTGCATAAACAGAACCATTTGGTTATAAACGGTATAAAAACAACTTCCATTTCTTCCGACCGACAGCGGTCAAAACCTTTTCCAAGCACTAATAAGACCCTGTTTTCTACACATCTGGCTCATAATCAGCAGCAAAAATTCATTTTAGGCTTGCAATTTTCGCATTTCATGGTAAATTCCGCGGCGACGTGCTGGGTAATCCTGCCCTGCATCATACGAAACAACATCAAAACCAGTAAGATAATTATGAAGAAGATTGCTATCCTCGCCCTTACGGCCGCCGCTTTCGTGTCCTGCCAGCAGCAGCAGCAGCAGCAGGTGAAGCCTGAGGTGACTGAGATCCCCCAGGTTGTGACTCCCCTCAAGAAGTAAGTGATTGCAGAAAAGGGTAACCTTTTCACGTTTACACTTTCAAATGCGCCCTTCCCGGTGGGATGGGTGCATTTTTGCACCCCTGAGCTATCTAATTTTTTTACTTTAGGCTTGATTTACCACGCAATAATGCTATATTGGTTTTAGCCAGTCTAGCTATCCTTGCTTGATTGGTGCATCAAACAACATCAAAACTAGTAAGATAATTATGAAGAAGATTGCTATCCTCGCTCTTACGGCCGCCGCTTTCGTGTCCTGCCAGCAGCAGCAGCAGCAGCCCACCGAGCCCGTTCCCGCTCCCGTGGTGACTCCCGTTAAGAAGTAAGTGATTACGGAAAGTATATCTTTCCTATTACTAAACAAAAAGCGTGTCTGGTTCGCCAGATGCGCTTTTTGTTTCCCTGCCCCCGCCCTGATTATTTAGAAAAAAAATACAACTTCGCATAATATTTTTGAACATTTTCCCTAACCGGGAACATCTCACCTGCATGATGAACAATAATCTTACTACAAAATTCATGGAAGGTCTGCAGACCTCACAGAAAGCAGCGCAGTCTGCCGGGCGCGCCCAGATATACCCGGCGGAGCTGCTGCTGGCGCTCATACAGCAGGAAGGCGGTGTGCTGAGCGCCGTGCTGACCCGAGCCGGAGTGGATTCCACCAGACTACAGCGTGAACTGGAACAGCAACTGGACCGCCAGCCTCGGCAGCGCGGCGGTGTAGCGCAAAGCCCGGGTATCGGGCCGGAGCTGGACCGCGTACTGAACGCAGCAGAGCAGCAGCGCAAGGCCATGGGAGATGACTACCTGAGCGTGGAACACTTTGTACTGGGCATCTTCGAGGCAGATGGAACCCTTTCCCCCATTCTGGAGAACTGCGGTCTGAACAAGTCAAAATACCTGGAAGCACTGAAAGACGTACGCGGCAACCAGCGCATCACCGACCAGGACCCGGAGCAGAAATACCAGACACTGGAGAAATACGGCACCGACCTGACCGCCCGCGCCCGCCAGGGCAAAATTGACCCGGTCATCGGCCGCGATGCAGAGATTCGCCGGGTACTGCAGATTCTTTCCCGCCGCACCAAAAACAACCCTGTGCTCATCGGTGAGCCGGGTGTAGGCAAGACCGCCATTGCGGAAGGCCTGGCCCGCCGCATCGTGAATGGCGATGTGCCGGAAAGCATGAAGGGGAAACGCCTGGTGAGCCTGAATATCGGCTCCATGCTGGCCGGTGCCAAGTACCGCGGCGAGTTCGAGGAGCGGCTCAAGGCCTTCATCAAGGAGGTGACCGCCAGCAACGGTGAAATCATCCTCTTCATCGATGAGCTGCATACCCTGGTGGGAGCAGGCGCCGGTGGCGAGGGCTCCATGGATGCCGCAAACCTCCTCAAACCCGCCCTCGCCCGCGGCGAGCTGCGCACTATCGGCGCCACCACCCTGGATGAATACCGCAAGTACATTGAGAAAGACGCTGCACTGGAGCGCCGCTTCCAGCCGGTGTATGTGGCCGAACCCAGCGTGGAGGATACCATCGCCATTCTGCGCGGACTGAAGGAGCGTTATGAGGTACACCACGGTGTACATATCACCGATGGCGCCCTGGTGGCTGCCGCCACCTTGAGCAACCGCTACATCACCGACCGCTTCCTGCCGGACAAGGCCGTGGACCTGGTAGACGAAGCCGCTGCCCGCCTGAAGATTGAGCTGGACTCCATGCCCAGCGAGATTGATGAGCTGAATCGCAGTGCCATGCAGCTGGAAATGGAACGCCAGGCTCTCGCCAAGGAAAAGGACGATGACTCCAAGGCCCGCCTGGAGAAAATCACCCGCGAACTGGCCGATACCCGCGAAAAGGTGGATGCCATGGTGGCCCAGTGGAAGAGCGAGAAGGACGTGGTGGTGAAGGCCCGCGAGGCCCAGAAGAAGATTGATACCCTGCGCACCGAAGCCGAGCAGGCCCAGCGCAAGGGCGACCTGGGTCGCGCCTCTGCCATTCTCTACGGCGAAATTCCCGCCGCCGAAGCCGCCGCAAAGGAGGCCCGCGAGGCCCTGGCTGCCCTGCAGAAGAGCGGCACCGGCCTGCTGAAGGAGGAAGTGACCGAGGCCGACATCGCCAAGGTGGTCTCCACCTGGACCGGCATTCCCTCTGCCCGCATGGCCGAAGGCGAACGCGAAAAACTGCTGCACATGGAGGAACGCCTGGGCCAGCGCCTCATCGGCCAGAAGGAGGCCGTGAAGGCGGTGGCCGATGCCGTGCGCCGCTCCCGAGCCGGCCTGCAGGACGAGAATCGTCCTCTGGGGTCATTCATCTTCCTGGGCCCCACGGGCGTGGGCAAGACTGAACTGGCCAAGGCACTTGCCGAATTCCTCTTCGATGACGAAGCCGCCATGGTACGCATCGACATGAGCGAATACATGGAGAAACACAGTGTCTCCCGTCTTATCGGTGCGCCTCCAGGCTATGTGGGTTATGATGAAGGCGGCCAGCTGACCGAAGCTGTACGCCGCCGCCCGTACAGCGTGGTGCTGTTCGATGAAATTGAGAAGGCCCACCCGGATGTATTCAACGTGCTGCTCCAGGTGCTGGACGATGGCCGCATCACCGATG